>NZ_DBGCJQ010000001.1:0-10508 GCF_048354975.1 Massilistercora timonensis
TATGGTCCGGATCCTCACAGGAACGCTCCTGGAGATCGGAACTGGCGAGCGGGACGCGGTGAAATACCTGATCGGCCCCAAGAATTTTACCAGCTTTACCGACGACAAGGACTGCAAGGATCCGGTGCGCAAGATTACCAATATCAAGATCGTCCGCTCCGGAGAGAAGGTGCGGATCACTTACTATGGCACCGGATTTTTGTATCATATGGTCCGGATCCTCACAGGAACGCTCCTGGAGATCGGAACTGGCGAGCGGGACGCGGACATGCTGCCGGTGGTGATCGCGGCGGAAGACCGGTCCCTGGCGGGATTCCTGGCTCCGGCCAGAGGACTTTTCCTGCGCAAGGTCTACTACTAGAGAACAAGGAGGAGATCAGATGAAGTTTATCTCATGGAACGTGAACGGCCTGCGGGCCTGTGTGCAGAAAGGGTTCCTGGATTTCTTCCGGGAGGCGGACGCGGATATCTTCTGTGTCCAGGAGACCAAGCTGCAGGAAGGTCAGATCGACCTGGAGACGCCCGGGTATCATCAGTACTGGAATTACGCGGAGAAAAAGGGATATTCCGGGACGGCAGTGTTCACGAAGAAGGAGCCGTTAAGTGTCTCTCTTGGCATCGGGCAGGAGGAGCATGACCGGGAGGGCCGGGTGATCACGCTGGAGTATGACGGGTTTTATTTTGTGACAGTATATACCCCTAACTCCCAGAATGAACTGGCAAGGCTTTCCTACCGGATGGAGTGGGAGGAAGCCTTCCTCTCCTATCTGAAGAAGCTGGAGGAGACAAAGCCGGTGATCTTCTGCGGGGATCTGAATGTGGCCCACAGGGAGATCGACCTTAAGAACCCTAAGACCAACCGGAAGAACGCCGGATTCACAGATGAAGAGCGGGAGAAGTTCTCCCATCTTCTGGAGGCCGGATTCGTGGATACTTTCCGGTATTTCTACCCGGATCAGGAGGGGATCTATTCCTGGTGGTCCTATCGGTTTAAGGCAAGAGAGAAGAACGCAGGGTGGCGGATCGACTATTTCTGCGTATCCGACTGCCTGAAGGAGAAACTGGAGGACGCCAGGATCCTGACCCAGGTGATGGGATCGGACCACTGTCCCGTGGAACTTGACATGAACTGGTAAGGAGGAACAATAAATGCAGAGCATAAGAAAAGTAACGGAAGATATTTTGTGGGTCGGCTGCAACGACAGGCGGATCACATTGTTTGAGAATTTATTCCCGGTGCCAAAGGGAGTATCTTATAACTCCTATCTCATCCTGGATGAGAAGGTGACACTGATGGACACGGTGGATGCTTCCGCCACAGAACAGTTCTTTGAGAATCTGGAGGCAGGGCTTGCGGGCCGTTCCATCGATTATCTGGTGGTCCATCACATGGAGCCGGACCATGCGGCCAATATCAAGCTCCTTCTGGAGAAATATCCAGAGATCCAGGTGGTGGCAAGCGCCAAGGCCCTGCAGATGATCGGCCAGTTCTTCGATCTGGATCTTTCTGGCCGCTCCATGGAGGTGAAGGAAGGGGATACCCTTTCTACCGGAAGCCATACCTTCCATTTCGTGGCGGCGCCGATGGTCCACTGGCCGGAAGTCCTGGTGTCCTATGATGAGAAGGAGAAGATCCTCTTCTCCGCCGACGCGTTCGGAACCTTTGGCGCGCTGAACGGCACCATTTTCAATGACGAGGTGGATTTCGAGAGAGAGTACCTGGCGGACGCCAGAAGATACTATGCCAATATCGTGGGGAAATACGGAATGCAGGTGCAGGGGCTCCTTAAGAAGGCGGCCGGTCTGGACATCCAGATGATCTGCCCCCTTCACGGTCCCATCTGGAGGACAGATCTTGGCTGGTTCATCGACAAGTATGACAAATGGAGCCGGTATGAGCCGGAGGAGAAGGCAGTGGTAGTCCTCTACGGTTCGATCTACGGCCATACAGAGCAGGCGGTGAACGCCCTTGCCTGCGCGCTGGCGGAGAAAGGGGCGAGAAATATCGCGGTTTACGATGTGTCCAGAACCCATCTATCTGATCTGATCGGAGAGATCTTCCGGGCCAGCCATCTGGTTATCGCGTGTCCCACTTATAACGGAGGGATCTACCCGCCCATGGAGAATCTCCTGACAGATATGAAGGCCCTGTCCGTCCAGAAGCGCACGGTGGCCCTGATGGAGAACGGAACCTGGGCCGCGGCTTCCGGGAAGCAGATCTTAAAGCGGCTGGAAGAAATGAAAGAGATGTTGGTGCTGGAGGAACAGCTGTCCCTGAAATCCGCTCTGAAGCCAGAGCGCGCCGGGGATCTTGAGAGATTTGCGGGACAGATCATGGAGACGCTGTAACGGAGGTTGGATACAGAATGGAAAACAGAGTTTCAGTGATCAGTATCATTGTGAAAGATGAAGAAGCGGCGGGGGCGGTCAACGACCTGCTCCATGAATACCGCCAGTATATTGTGGGGCGGATGGGCCTTCCCTACCGGCAGCGGGGGATCTCCATCATCAGTGTGGTGATCGACGCGCCCCAGGAGGCCGCCAGCTCCCTCTCCGGGAAGCTGGGGATGGTGGAAGGCGTTACGGCCAAGACCCTGACCGCGAAGATTTAGACGTTTTACAGACGGTGGATGCCGCTTTGCAGTTCTTCCGCCCATTTCTGCAGGTTGTAGGTGCGGCCGCCGAACAGTTTGAGGATGACGCCGGTGGGATGATTTTCATTGGCAAAGGCGTTGGCTTCATCGGTGTCTACATGCATGGCAAGGGCGAAGTTGGGATCCACGCGGACAACCACGTCGGCGAAGATGAGAGAGCGCTCATAGCTCTCCATGATCACAAAGACGTCGTCATTGTCCTTGACGTTCAGCTGGATGGCCTGGACAGGAGTCATATGGATGTGCCGTTTGGCCACGATGACGCCGTGATCCAGTTCCAGGCTTCCCGCAGGTCCTATAAGAGTACAGCCCGGCGTGCCTTCTGTGTCGCCGGACTGGCGGATCATGCCGGGGATGCCCATCTTCCGGGAATCTGTCATAGAGATCTCGATCTGAGTCTCCTTTCGGAAAGGGCCCAGGACAGCCACATTTTTAAAATGGCCTTTAGGTCCCTGGATGGTCAGCCGTTCTTCGCAGACATACTGGCCCGGCTGGCTTAAGTCTGCTTTGTAGGTGAGCCCGCCGCCTTCGCCGAAGAGGGTGTGGAAATCTTCTTCACACAGATGGATATGGCGGGCGCTGGTTTCGATAGGGATTGCAAGACTCATGATCGTGTCTCCTTTCGTAGTAATGGAATATCCTTATTTTAACAGAGCGCACTCTGATTTTCAATCACATTTCCCCTTTCTTTTTCCGGGGAAATAGAATATAATGAGAAAGTAGAAAATCGTGGTGAGTATAAAAATCAATAAGGAGGTACGGCTATGAGAGCAATCTGGGAAGGCATCAAAGAGTTTTTCGAGAGAGACTGGACGCCGGCGGAGAAGATCCTGGTGATCGTCTGCTGCCTGTTGCTGGGGATCGTGAAGGGATTCCTTCTGTCTCCGGTGAAGAAGGGGATCGCCTGCGGGAATAACAACGGCAACACCTATAATCAGCTGGACGACGAGTACTGGCTGGATGAAGAAGAATAAGCACAGGACAAGTACGAGAACAAGGGCGTTTTCATCGGGGAATGAGAACGCCCATTTTTATGAGGAGACCAGCTATGATCCGATGAAGGGGAGAAACGTTATGAGGAAGGTTTTATTGCTTATTGTATGCTGCGCCCTTATATGCAGCCTGAACGGATGTATCATTTTCACGAGAGGATCATCCAATGAATTTCGCTCGGATGAAGAATTGGCGGATGAAATGATTGAAAGCATTATCGAGTGTGCGGAAAAGGAAGATGCAAAAGCGCTGACAGGATTATTCTCCCAATATGCCGAGGAGAATACGTTAAACTTAACTGAACAGGCAGAAGACTTCATAGAGTTTTTTCAAGGCCAATGTAAAAGCTGGAAAGGAAATACAAGTTCTCATGAAAGAAGTGAACACGGGAAAAAAGTCTGGCGTGAATTGCGCGGGCACTATTCAGTTATTACAGATGAAGCACGGTATGAAATAGCATATATTTATATTCCTTTTCAAAGAGAGGAACCGGATAAGGAAGGGCTTACTGCAATAGAGATCACAACAGAAGAAATTTTTAACCAGGATTGGTTTCTTTGGAGCCTGGACGAGGAACCGGGCATCTATGTGGTAGAAGAAAGGGAAGAAACGCAAGGTTTCTAAGGAAGACTTATGATCGTATTTTTGATTTTGGGTGGAATTTTTATAATTGTTGGTTACATAATGGGAGTAAGAAAGTTTATCAAAGCATACCAATACCGCGGGAAGGCAGAAGGAGTCATACTCGATTATGAAAATTCAACAGGGACAGGGAAACAAAATAATGGATTTTTTTATCCAGGGAAAAATGTGAGGTGAGGTATCATACAGGCAACCCTGAAAAATCATATTTGAAAACGTCTGATCGGCTGCTTCAAAGTGTTATCGCAACAGTGTTCTTTTTGCTCGGGGGAGTGATCATGATTTTCGGGATCATATTACCGGGTATCATTATATGAATCACAATATTAGAAAGAAAGGAAATATGGTGTTTTTGCTTCTGTAAACATCGTACAGAAATGATATGAAATTTACGAAAATGCAAGGTTTGGGAAATGATTATGTCTATGTCAACTGTCTGGAGGAGATGGTGCCGGATCCGGAGGAGACCGCAAGGCTGGTCAGCGACCGTCACTTTGGAGTGGGGTCCGACGGCCTGATCCTGATCTGTCCTTCCAAAGTGGCGGATTTTGAGATGCGCATGTACAATGCGGACGGCTCCCGGGGAGAGATGTGCGGGAACGGCATCCGCTGCGTGGGCAAATACGTCTATGACTATGGCCTGACTGATAAGACTGATATTACGGTAGAGACCCTGGCAGGGATCAAATATCTGGAGATCTTCCCGCAGGATGGAAAAACCCGGGAGATCAAGGTGGATATGGGAGCACCTGTAGTGTCCGCAATAGACAGTCCGATAGAGGTAAATGGGCAGGAGTACCGCATCACGGAAGTCTCCATGGGGAATCCTCACGCAGTGTTGTATATAGAGGATGTGCAGGGGCTTGCCATCGAGAAGATCGGTCCCTGTTTTGAGATGCATCCCCGGTTCCCCAACCGGGTGAATACAGAGTTCGCCCGGGTGCTGGACCGGCAGACGGTGGAGATGCGGGTGTGGGAGCGTGGCTCCGGGGAGACCCTGGCCTGCGGCACCGGCGCCTGCGCCGTGGCGGTGGCGTCCATGGTGAACGGTCTGACGGAACATCAGGTGACGGTGCGCCTGCTGGGCGGAGACCTTAAGATCCAGTGGGACGGCAAAGACGGAAGCGTCTATATGACAGGGCCGGCCCGCACGGTATTTGAAGGAGAGATCGACCTGGAGCATCTGGACGTTCCGGGCAGAAATCAGTAGAGAAGGAGAGAAGGATATGTTTAAAGTAAACCAGGATTATTTGAAACTTCCGGGAAGTTATCTGTTTTCTACCATCGGCAGAAAGGTGGCCGCTTATCAGGAGGCAAATCCGGATAAGGGGATCATCCGTCTCGGGATCGGGGATGTGACCCAGCCTCTGGCGCCGGCCATCATCGAGAGTCTCCATAAGGCGGTGGATGAGATGGCCCATGAGGAAACCTTCCATGGATATGCGCCGGATCTGGGATATGAATTCTTAAGAAGCGCCATGGCAAAACAGGATTATCAGGCCAGGGGCTGTGACATCCGGGCGGATGAGATCTTTATCTCCGACGGAGCCAAAAGCGATTCCGGCAATATCCAGGAAATCTTCGCCAGGGATAATAAGATCGCGGTATGCGACCCGGTATATCCGGTCTATGTAGATACCAATGTGATGGCGGGCCGGGCAGGAGACTATGATCCGAAGACCGAGACCTGGAGCGATGTGATCTATATGCCCTGTACAAAGGAGACCGGCTTTGCGCCGGAGCTCCCGGGGGAGACGCCGGATATTATCTATCTTTGCTTCCCCAACAATCCAACCGGCTCCACGATCACGAAGGATCAGCTTCAGGAATGGGTGGATTATGCCAATAAGGTGGGCGCTGTGATCATTTATGACGCGGCTTATGAAGCTTATATCTCAGAGGCGGACGTGCCCCATACCATCTATGAGTGCCAGGGGGCCAGAACCTGTGCCATCGAGCTTCGCAGCTTCTCCAAGAACGCCGGGTTCACCGGGGTAAGGCTTGGGGCTACGGTGATCCCCAAAGATCTGAAGAGCGGGGATGTGATGCTCCATTCTCTGTGGGCCAGACGCCACGGGACAAAGTACAACGGGGCGCCCTATATCGTACAGCGGGCCGGAGAAGCAGTTTATTCCGAAGCCGGGAAAGCACAGCTGAAAGAGCAGGTGGCCTACTATATGAGAAACGCGAAAACTATTTACGAAGGGTTGAAAAGCGCGGGCTACAATGTGTCCGGCGGCGTGAACGCTCCCTATATCTGGCTGGAGACGCCTAAGGGGATGAGTTCCTGGGAGTTCTTCGACTATCTGCTGGAGCACGCGGGAGTGGTAGGAACACCGGGATCCGGATTCGGCCCCAGCGGAGAAGGATACTTCCGGCTGACTGCTTTTGGAAGCCATGAGAATACAAAGGCGGCGATCCGGCGGATCCAGGAGATGTAAGAAAGAGAGCAGAACATAAAAAGACCAGGGAGAGAAAATCTTCCCTGGTCTTCTTTATGACTTTTTATGCGCCGATGGCTTTGTTGATGGTATCCTGGATCAGGCAGTAGCTTACAATACTCAGTCCAAAGATGCCAAGGATCAGATAAAGGATGCCGGAGCTTCCGTTCATTCCCTTGATCCGGTCGCAGCGGTCGCCCATCTTGTAGAGCCAGTACCAGCCGTAGATCCCGCAGGTGATGATGGTAAATACAAGAACCATGCCGCCGCTGGTAGCCTGGTACTCTCCGGAGAGCTGATTGACCTCGTCGTTAAGCTTGATCAGCCAGTAGAGTCCGTAGATTCCACAGGTAACGATGGTAAGAATGATGGCTACCGGGATGCTTCTGGGTGTGATCCCGAAATTGGAAGATCCCTGATTCTGATAGCCGGGGCCTCCGGGCTGCGCCTGGTAGTTCTGGGCGTTGCCGTAATTGTATTGTCCCTGTCCGCCTGTCTGACCGCCTGCTGCGTTCGGTGTGGGAGCGCCCTGGGGCAGCGGGCTTCCGCATTCCGGACAGAACTGAGCGTTGTCAGCACAGGATGCACCACATTTTGTACAATATTTCATTGGTAGTTCCTCCTCATATCGTAAAAATAAAATTCATAGACATCATACCACATGCAGGCGTATATGGCTATAGATTTTACATAATTAAAACGAAATCCCGCGGACTTTTTGCCCGCGGGATCCGTTGTCGTTGTTATCTAAAAGGAATGAGAGTAAAAGCGCCGCCTCCGGAATTTACATTCCAGAGGCTTTACTTAATGAGGGGGGAGATAGTTGATGTGCTGTTCAACTATCTGTCATACAGTATAAGGAAGAAATGTGACCAAAGTGTGATCATATCCTAAAAGAAATCGAAAGAATCTTAAGAGCAGATTAACATTTAACAAAATAAAGATTGCAATCTGTCTTCTGATTCTCTACAATGTGTTCTTGGATACAGAAAACAGACTGGATCAATATGAACCGGGGGTGCATGGGATTATGGATTACAAGCGGATTTTGGAAGGGATCCTGGACATCGGCGAGGCAATGCTGTGCAGCGGGGCGGAGAATTTCCGGCTGGACGATACGCTCTACCGGATGTGCAAGAGTTACGGCTTTAAGCGTTATGACGTGTTCGCGATCCCAAGTAATATACAGATCACGGTGGAGACGCCGGAGGGAGAGATCCTGACGCAGGTCCGCCATATTGAATCAACAGGCATCAACTATGACCGGCTGGACTACCTGAATAACCTGGCCCGGTATGTGTGCCAGAATACGCCGGATGCAAAGGAACTGCATGAGAAATACCTGGAAGTGATGAACCGGCCGGAGCCCCGGCAGCTTACAACCTATCTTGCCGGGATCATGGGCGGGGCGGGATTCGCCGTGTTCTTTGGCTGCGGGCTGATGGACGGGATCGTGGCGGTGCTGGTCTCTGCCATGATCGTCTTTGTGGGGAATTGGCTTGGCAAGCGGGAGGATAACCTTCTGATCTACAACCTGATCCTTGCTTTTCTTGCGGAGGCCATTATCATCGGAATGACCTTCCTTGGGATCGGGACCCATCCGGACCGGATCATGATCGGCATCGTCATGCTGCTGATCAGTGCCTTAAGTACCACCAACGGCATCCGGGAGGTGCTGCAAAGAGACTTTATCTCCGGCCTTATCAATATTATGAATTCCATCCTGGGAGCGGCAGGGATCGCATTCGGGATCGCCATTGCCATGCGGCTTTTTGGCGGCGGGCATTCCGACGGGTTTATGCTGAACCCCAGTGTGCCTATTCAGCTGATCTCCTGTACAGTGGCCTGTACCGGGTTCGCCCTGTGGTTCAAGATCAAGGGGCGCCAGGTGTTCTATTCCAGTATCGGAGCCTTCTGCACCTGGGCGATCTATGTGGTGGCTTTTGAGATCTGGCCCAGCAACTTTATCGCCACCATGGCGGGCGGGATCTTCGTGGCGGCCTATGCATTTGTCATGTCCCGGGTCAATAAGGCGCCGGCTACCATTTTCCTGACAGCCTCCGCTTTTCCTCTGATCCCCGGACCTAATCTCTACTATATGATGTACGGCTGGGTGAGCGGGGATAACCTTATGGCAAGGCAGGAGACGGGGATACTGCTGGAGACCTGTCTGGCCATTGCTCTGGGCTTCCTGATCGTGGACGTGGTGTCCCGGTGCATGCTGTATGCGGCGAAAAAGGAGATCCACGTGGGGAAGCGGGGGAATCTAAATTAGGGGTTTCCTTTTGAATCTGGATGTGCTATAATCAACTTTGCGTGGGGCATTAGCGCAGTTGGGAGCGCGCAACATTCGCATTGTTGAGGCCACGGGTTCGAATCCCGTATGCTCCAGTAGAGTCTGACAGGACGAGGCTTCTCGTCCTGTTTTTTTACCCCGTTTTTTTGTTTTTTACCCCTTCTTTTTGTGTACTTTCTAATTGAAAGGTGACAAAAAGTAAGAATCTGCGGTATAATGAAGAAAATTGTGCCAAGGAGGGATATACTTATGGAGAAATCAAAGGTCTACTTTACAACGATGAAAACCACCTTGTCAGAGAATCTGCCTCAGAAGCTGAAGCGGCTGATCCTGGCGGCAGGGATGGATCAGATTGATTTTGACGGGAAATATACAGCTATCAAAATGCATTTTGGAGAGCCGGGGAATCTGGCATTCCTGCGGCCCAACTACGCGGCGGTGGTAGTGAATACCGTGAAGGAGCTGGGTGGGAAGCCCTTCCTTACCGACTGCAATACCCTGTATGTAGGCGGGCGGAAGAATGCGCTGGATCATCTGGATTCTGCCTATCAGAACGGATTCTCTCCGTTTTCCACAGGCTGCCACGTGCTGATCGCCGATGGCCTGAAGGGGACCGATGAGACGCTGGTGCCTATAGACGGAGAATATGTGAAGGAAGCTAAGATCGGCCGGGCGGTGATGGACGCGGATGTGTTTATCTCTCTCAATCACTTCAAAGGCCATGAGGCTACCGGTTTTGGCGGGGCGCTGAAGAATATCGGTATGGGCTGCGGCTCCAGGGCCGGCAAGATGGAGATGCACAGCGCCGGGAAGCCCTATGTGGAGCAGGAAAACTGTATCGGCTGCGGCAACTGTATCCGGATCTGCGCCCACGGGGCGCCGTCGATCACAGACCGCAAGGCAACCATCGATCAGGATAAATGCGTGGGTTGCGGACGGTGTATCGGAGTCTGTCCCAGGGACGCCGTATGTCCGGCAAGTGATGAGTCCAATGATATCCTGAACCGGAAGATCGCCGAGTACAGCCTGGCGGTGGTGAAAGACCGGCCGCATTTCCACATCAGTCTGGTGATCGACGTGTCGCCCAACTGTGACTGCCATGCGGAGAATGACATTCCTATCGTGCCGGATGTGGGCATGTTCGCCTCCTTTGATCCGGTGGCCCTGGACCGGGCCTGCGCGGACGCGGTGAACAAGCAGCCGGTGATCGCGGGAAGCCAGCTGGATGAGATGCCTCATGTGCACCACGATCATTTCATTGATTCCGCGCCCACTACAGACTGGAGAGTCTGTCTGGAGCACGCTCAGAAGCTGGGACTTGGGACACAGGAGTATGAACTGATCCAGATCTAGGATCTGAGGACAAGAAGAAAAGGCAGGAAGATACATGACGAAGAAGCAAAGAGCCCTGGAAGTGATCCAGAGGCTGAAAGAAGAATACCCGGATGCAGGCTGCACCCTGGATTATGACCAGGCGTGGAA
>NZ_DBGCJQ010000002.1:0-7775 GCF_048354975.1 Massilistercora timonensis
AGGTGCGGTATGATCAGACAGTTGTCGGTATTTGTGGAGAACAAACCGGGAAGCCTGATGGAGGTTACTTCCAGGCTCAATGAAGCCCATGTGAATATCCGGGCGGTGGCCAGTTTTGACACGCCGGAGTTCGGGATCCTGCGTCTGGTGGTAGATCAGCCGGAGGAGGCCAAGGCCTATCTGACCAGTAAAGGATTCGTAGTGCGGATCCACCAGGTGATCGGCGCGGAGCTGGAAGACAAGAAGGGAAATCTTAACCAGATGCTGGAGATCCTGGCGGACAGCGGGATCAGCATCAACTATATCTATTCCTTTGTCATCCGGGACGGACGGGCGCCGGTGATGGTAGTCAGTACGGATGATTTTGACAAGGCGAAGAAAGCGCTTGCAGACGCCGGAGTCAAGATGGTGGAAGAGGCGGATCTGTAGAGAGCAGAGTCCGCAGATATAAGCAAAGAAGGAATTAAGGAACAGGAGTAAAGTAAGATGGCAAAAATAGCGTTAGAAGATTGGAAAGAGAAGGTCAGAGACCCGAAGATCGAGTGCATGAGCCGGGACGAGATGTCCGCTCTGCAAAGTGAACGCCTGGTAAAGCAGGTGAAAAATGTTTATGATCATGTAGAGTTCTATCGGAAGAAGATGGATGATCTGGGCGTGGAGCCTGGAGATATCAAAGGAATTGAAGATATCGACAAGCTTCCCTTTACCACCAAGGAGGACTTAAGAGACAATTATCCCTTCGGTCTTCTGGCGGTTCCCCAGGAAGAGATCGTACGTGTGCAGGGAACTTCCGGAACCACAGGAAAGCTGACTCTGGCTTCCTACACCCAGAAGGATGTGGACGTCTGGGGCGAGTGTGTGGCAAGAGGCCTTACCATGGCAGGACTGACGGCGGGAGACCGGATCCACATCTGCTATGGATACGGACTGTTCACCGGTGGAATGGGACTGGATTTTGGAGCCAAGGCGCTGGGAGCTATGGCGATTCCCATGTCTTCCGGTAATACCAAGCGTCAGCTGATGTGCATGGAGGACTTTGGAGCTACCGCATTTGCCTGTACGCCGTCCTACGCCATGTATCTGGCGGAGGCAGCCCAGGAGGCAGGGATCGTAGACCGCCTGCAGATCCGGGCCAGCATCAACGGAGCGGAGCCCTGGACCGACGAGATGCGAAGAAAGATCGAGAGCATCCTGAACATCAATACCTTCGACATCTACGGACTCTGTGAGGTGACAGGACCGGGCGTTGCCATGGACTGTATCCACCACCAGGGCCTGCATGTCTACGAGGATTACTTCTATCCGGAGATCCTGAACCCGGCAGACCAGAGTCCCTGCAAGGACGGGGAGACCGGCGAGCTGGTATTCACCACCCTTGCCAAGGAAGGTATGCCGCTGATCCGGTACCGTACCAAGGACCTGACCAGCATTGACCACAGCCCCTGTAAATGTGGGCGGACTCTTCCCAGGATCCAGAAGTTTACCGGACGTACCGACGACATGAAAGTCATCCGCGGCGTCAATGTATTCCCCACCCAGGTGGAGACTGCACTCCTGTCCATGGGCGGCGGCGTGGCGCCTCACTATATGCTGATCGTAGACCGGGAGAATAACCTGGATGTGCTGACCGTTATGGTGGAAGTAGACGAGAAATATTTCTCCGATGAGATCCGGAAGCTGGATGAACTGAAGAACAAGGTGGCGGCCGTGCTCAAACAGGCGCTGGGCGTATCTGTGCGGGTGAAGCTGGTAGAGCCTAAGACCATCCAGAGAAGTGAAGGCAAAGCAAAACGTGTCATCGACAACCGTGTACTGTAAGAAGGAGGGGAAGAACATGGGTATGAGCAATACGATCCAACAGTTATCAGTATTTTTGGAGAACAGAGAGGGACGTCTGGACGAGGTGCTGACAGTCCTTGCCGACAATGGCGTGAACATCGTGGCTTTGAGCCTTGCGGACACCTCCGATTACGGAATGCTCCGCATGATCGTGTCCGATCCTCAGAGAGGGAAACAGGCGCTCAAGGAGGCCGGGATCACCGCAATGCTTACCGACGTGGTGGCCCTGCGGGTGCCCCATGCGACAGGTTCTCTTTCCAAGGCTATGCACCAGATCGTGGAAGGCGAGGTAAACGTGGAATATATGTACGCCTTTGCCAATGGATCTGACGCGGCAGCAGTGTTAAAGAGCGATGATCCGGGACGGGTGATCGACATCCTGAAGGGCAGCGGATTCGACGTGTACAGCGCCGACGAGGCATACCGGGCGAATCAGTAAGAAGGAGAAAAATTGTCTTGCCAACCGGATAACCCTGTGTTAGAATAAACATGGTTTATCCACAGGAGGTGTATAAGATGGAGATTCTGAAGATCGTACTTATGATCCTATTTGCAATAGACTGTATCGCCCTTTCCGCGATCGTACTGCTTCAGGAAGGAAAGTCCGCAGGGCTTGGCACCATCAGCGGTATGGCGGATACTTACTGGGGACAGAACAAGGGACGTTCCATGGAGGGAGCTCTGGTGAAGTCCACCAAGTTCCTGGCAGTTCTGTTTATCGTGCTGGCGGCAGTGCTGAATCTTAAGGTTTTTGCATAGAGGCAGAGTATATTTGAGAGAAACAGTGGGACACTCCTGTACAAAGGAGTGTCCTTTTTACATGCAGGGAAAGGAAAGGCTATGGACCGAACAGGAGAGAAACAGAAAAAGGTAGTCTATGATTTTATCTGCGACGACCTGTATACCCCCATGAAGTTCAAAGAGATGGCCATGCTGCTGCAGGTTCCAAAAACCCGGCGCCAGGAACTGAAAGAGGTGCTGGAGGAACTGGAGGCAGAAGGAAAGATCGCAGTTTCCAGGCGGGGGAAATATTACAAAGGCGAGGCGGAGAAGAAGACCGGTATCTATCGGGCTACCCGGAAGGGTTTCGGCTTCGTGACGGTGCCGGAGGAAGAGACCGACATTTATATTGCTCAGGAGGATCAGGGAGGAGCCTTCGACGGGGATGAGGTGGAAGTCCAGATTACCGGCAGGCCTTCCGGGCGGAACCGGGAGGGAAAGATCCTCAGGATCCTGGCCCGGGGCCATGCCAGGGTGGTGGGCCTGTATCAGAGGAAACCAAAGCAGGCTTATGGCTTTGTGATCCCGGACGATCCCAGATTCTCAAAGGATGTATTTATCCCGGAAGGAAAAGAGGGAGGCGCGGCGGACGGCCACAAGGTGGTGGCGGAATTTTTATCCTATGGGGAAGACGGACGGAACCCGGAGGGGAAGATCGTGGAGATCATCGGCCATGTGAACGACCCGGGGACAGATATCCTGTCCATTGTGAAAGGTTATGAACTGCCCCTGGAGTTCCCGGAGCGGGTGCAAAACCAGGCGGTCCGGGTGGCGAAGGAAGTAAGCCCTGCGGACATGGCGGGACGGAAGGACCTGCGGGACTGGCAGATGGTTACCATTGACGGGGAGGACGCCAAAGACCTGGACGACGCGGTTTCTCTTGTGATGGAAGGAGAGAACTATCTCCTTGGCGTCCACATCGCGGATGTGGCCAACTATGTGCAGGAGAACAGCGCCCTGGACCGGGAGGCTCTGAGAAGGGGGACCAGCGTCTATCTGGCGGACCGGGTGATCCCCATGCTCCCCCATACTCTGTCCAACGGGATCTGCTCTCTGAACGCAGGCTGTGACCGGCTGGCCTTAAGCTGCATCATGCGGATCGATCCCAATGGAGCGGTGCTGGACCATGAGATCGCGGAGACAGTGATCCATGTGCAGGAGCGGATGACTTATACCAGTGTGAAGAAAATCCTGGAGGACGAAGATGAGGCGGAACGGGAGCGGTACCAGGATCTGGTGCCTATGTTCCAGCGGATGGGCAAGCTTTCTGCCATTTTAAGGAAAAGGCGGCAGAAGCGGGGATCCATTGACTTTGATTTCCCGGAGAGCAAGCTGATCCTGGATGAACAGGGCATGCCCCTGGAGATCCGTCCTTATGAGCGCAACGTGGCCACGAAGCTGATCGAGGATTTCATGCTGCTGGCAAATGAGACGGTGGCGGAGGACTATTACTGGCAGGAACTGCCCTTCCTCTACCGGACCCATGAGCAGCCGGACAGCGAGAAGATCCGGGCGCTGGCCATTTTCATCAATAATTTCGGTTACTCCATGCATGTGGGGCAGAATGAAGTCCGGCCCAAGGAGATCCAGAAGCTGCTGGCGAAAGTAGAGGGGTCCGATGAGGAGGCGCTGATCAGCCGGCTGGCTCTGCGTTCCATGAAGCAGGCCCGGTACAGCCCGGAGAATACCGGACATTTCGGACTGGCAGCCAACTATTATACTCACTTCACATCCCCCATCCGCCGGTATCCGGACCTGCAGATCCACAGGATCATCAAGGACAGCGTGCGGGGACGGATGAACCCGGAGAAGATCGAACATTATGAGACGATCTTGCCGGAGGTGGCCAGGGCCTCCAGCGAACTGGAGCGGCGGGCGGACGAGGCGGAGCGGGAGACCGTGCGCTTAAAGAAGGCCCAGTATATGAGCCGCCATGTGGGCGAGATATACGAAGGCGTGATCTCAGGCCTGACCCGGTGGGGAATGTATGTAGAGTTAAAAAATACGGTGGAAGGCCTGATTCATGTTGCAAATATGACGGATGACCATTATGATTATGACGAGGGGCGCTGTCTTATGACGGGAACCCGTACCGGGAAGACCTACCGGCTGGGTCAGCGTCTGGCAGTGCGGGTCATTGGCGCGGACGTTTTCTTACGCACCGTGGACTTTGAGATCGCAGATGAAGGAGAGTTGGAGGATGGCAAAGACAACGAATGTGAAACTGGTTGCCAATAACAAGAAAGCATATCACGATTATTTTATCCTGGAGACCTTTGAGGCGGGGATCGCCTTAAGCGGAACGGAGGTCAAGTCCATCCGCATGGGGAAATGCAGTATCAAGGAGGCCTTTGTCCGCGTGGAGAAAGGGGAGGTCTTTATCTACGGAATGCACATCAGTCCTTACGAGAAGGGAAACATTTTCAATAAAGACCCGCTGCGGGTGAGGAAGCTTCTGCTGCACCGGTCCGAGATCAACAAGCTTCTGGGGAAGACCAAGGAGCAGGGGATCACCATTATGCCGCTGAAGGTCTATCTCAAGGGGAGCCTTGTGAAGGTGGAGATCGGGCTTGCCAGGGGCAAGAAGCTCTACGACAAGCGGCAGGATATCGCCAAGAAGGATCAGAAGCGGGAAGCGCAAAGAGAGTTCAAGATCCGTAATTTCGGTTAGAAATATAAGGCGGACAGGAGGAAGACAGATGGTACCGACAAGAAAAGAAGATTTAAGAAAGCTGGTGACTGAGACCACAGTGGACGTGTATGAGGAACTGACGCCTCAGCTGATCCAGCTGATCGAGAAGACCCACCATGATGATTCCCTTACTCAGGCCCAGAAGCAGGATGAGATCTCCCTGCACATGTTGGGATATGTGAAGTCCTGCACCAACGAGATCATCGTGGAAGTGCTGGCAGAGATCCTGGGGCTGGAGGATGAAGAGGAATAGATCCGATTGAAAAAGGGCAGGAGATTCCCGGCTGTTTCGTGTTGAACGGCCGGGATTTTTTGCGCCCGGAAAAAATGACAAAAAAAGTTGTCAAAAAGGTATTGACAAATAAAGTTGTCAATGGTATTCTGATGATGACAAGAAAAGTTGTCAAAATGAAAAGAATAATTGTCATGACAAGCAAGGAGAGGTGCATATGGGACTTAAGAATCGCGTAAAAGAGCACCGGGCCAGGATGGATGTGAACCAGTCTCAGCTGGGCAAGCTGGCGGGCGTATCCCGGCAGACCATCAGCCTTATTGAGCGGGGGGACTATTCCCCGTCGGTGGCGCTGGCGCTGAAGTTAGCCAGGATCTTTGAGGTTCCGGTGGAAGAGATATTTGAGCTTGAGGAGGATGAGTAACATGACAGAGAAGAGAGTAGAGAAGAAGATGAATTCCTATTTGAAGATGATCCTGATAATGTGCCTGGGCGGCGCTATCGGAGCGGTGTTCGGAGTGGGTCTGGTCCTGTACGAAGACGGGATGGCAGGCATGCTGCAGGCATTTTCCGGCTGGATGAGAGCTTATGTGGTGCCGATCCTGTGGGTGTTCGTGGCGGCTTCCCTGGTTGTAAGCATTGTATGCTATCGAAAGGCAGAAAGCTATGTACAGAAGATGGATGAAGAGGACGATTCCCTGATGGAAGAACTGGACCAGAGATACGAAGCCTGGAGCTCCGCAGGGATGCTGGCAAGCAGCGTACTGATGTGCCTTTCCATGGTGATCTTCGCCTTCGGGTTCCCGGTCACTGAAGAAGAGGCGGCCTACCAGCGGCTGGGTATGACGGTGATCCCCTTCCTGGCCACAGTGCTGGTCTGCGTCATGTATCAGATCGCGGCGGTAAGGCAGCTTCGCAGGAAAGATCCCTCCAAGAAGGGAGACGCGTCGGACCTGCACTTTGAGAAAGAATGGATCGAGAGCTGCGACGAGGCAGAACGGATGGTGATCTATAAGTCCAGCTACAAGGCCTTCACCATGATGAAGACACTTCTGATGATCCTGCTGACGATCGCTATGCTGGGACAGCTCTCCTTTGGGACCGGTATGACAGCAGTAGTGCTGCTGGCGTTGGCCAACATCATCATGCTGAGCGTCTATTCCGCCTATTCCATGAAGTTTCAGAAGACGAAATTCGCAGATTAATCAAAAAGGGACAGGGTATTTTCAATCTGGGACGTAGTATTTTCGAAAATACCCCGTCCCAGATTGAAAATACCCTGTCCCCATATTGACAGACTGAAAGATCAGTGGTAAATTTGCCATAACAAAAGCATTTACATTTCTAGCTGTTCACTTCTTGGCGGCGTCTGCCGCATCGAACATTCAGACAGGATCTGTCAGAAGAAATCTCAATGCTTTGTATCCCAATCAAACATCGCAGAGAGGTTTCGCGGAAGAAGACAGATGCCTCCTGCGGACATTTTATTTCAAAGGAGGAAACTGGATGGAAAAGAAACCGAACCGCCTGTATAAGGCACGCTTATTTGTCATGATTTTCGAGGACAAGAGGAAACTGCTGGAACTGTATAATGCAATTAGTGGGAAACACTATGAGGATCCGGAACTTCTGGAGATCAACACCCTGGAGAATGCCATCTATATGTCCATGAAGAATGACTTGTCATTCCTTATTGACGCTCAGCTTTCCCTGTATGAACATCAGTCTACTTACAGTCCCAACCTGTCGCTGCGTTTTTTCTTTTACTTGTCGGACATGTTCTCAGGGATGACGATGGATGCCAACCTGTACGGGACAAAGCGGGTAGTATTGCCAGTCCCCAGGTTTATAGTCTTCTACAATGGGGAGGCGGATCAGCCAGACCGGCAGATCCTGAAGCTTTCTGATCTGTACACGGTGAAGGAAGAAGAACCTATGCTGGATCTGAAGGTGCTGGTGCTGAACGTGAACCAGGGACATAATCCGGAGTTGATGGAAGCCTGCCATACCTTGTGGGAATACGCAGAGTATACAGGGCGGGTGAGGAAGTACGCCAAAGAACAGCCTATCGCGGAAGCAGTAGAGCGGGCCATAACAGAATGTATCCAGGAGGGGATCCTGAAGGAGTTCTTGGAGAAGAATCGCAGGGAGGCGAAGAACGTGAGTATCTATGAATATGACCAGGAGAAACATATCCGGCAGGAGCGGGAGGAAGCCTGGGAGGCTGGAGAG
>NZ_DBGCJQ010000003.1:0-13642 GCF_048354975.1 Massilistercora timonensis
GGGCTTCTCCCCCAGGGTTTTCATTTCCTGTGTCAGTTCTTCCAGATTGTATGAGGCAATGTCTTTCTTATCCATGGCGCTCCTTCTCCATTACCGCGATATAAAACCCGTCTCCTCTGTCCGCTCCGGGAAGCAGTTGCCGCTCCTTCCTCAGACGGAACTTGGGATGGTTCTCCAGGAACCACCGGGTGTTCTCTTCGTTCTCTGCCCTGTGTATGGTACAGGTACTGTACACAAGCGTGCCTCCCGGCTTCACATAGGCCTGCACCACTGAGAGGATCTTCTGCTGCAGCCTTGCCAGCTCTTCTTCCTTCTCCGGCGTCATCTTATAGCGCAGATCCGGCTTCTTTCCCAGCACACCCAGACCGGAACAGGGCAGATCCGCCAGCACGATGTCCATCTTCTCTTCCTTCTCCGGATCCGGCAGGGTGGCGTCCCACTTCACCGCCCGGATATTGGCAAGGCCGGCGCGCCTTATATTCTCTTCCAGAAGTCCGATCTTATAGTCGGTCAGGTCTCTGGCTTCCACCATCCCGGTCCCCCGGAGCATCTCCGCCACATGGATGGCCTTGCCTCCCGGCGCGGCGCACACATCCAGGACCTGATCTCCTTCCTTTGAATCCGCCCACAGCACTGCCCGCATGGAGCTTAGATCCTGGACATAGAAGAGTCCCTCCCGGAACTCCGGAAGGCCTGCCACATGGTCGTACCCCTGAAGCCACAGGGCGCAGGGCACCTCCTCATCCGGTGTGACCTCCACTCCTTCCCGTCTCAGGCGCTCCGCCAGTTCCTCCCGGGAGATGCGGCTGGTATTGCAGCGGACGCACAGCGGGCGCTCCGCGAAGAATCCTTCCCCGATCTCTTCCGCCTTCTCAAGGCCGTACTCCGAGATCCACTGAGCCGCAAGCCAGGCCGGCAGAGAATAGCGGATAGAAAGATATCCTTCCGGGTCCTTCTCCCTGGAGGGGTACTCCACCCTGGCCAGGTTCCGGCTCACATTGCGCAGGACCCCGTTCACAAACCCTTTAAGACCTGTGAATCCCCGCTTTCCCGCCAGTTTCACCGACTCATTGCACACAGCGCTGTCGGGAACCGCGTCCATATATTTGATCTGATAGACGCCGCTCCTTAAGATCATGCGGATGACCGGTTTCATTTTGTTGACTTTGACTTTGGAAAATGAATGGATGATATGATCCAGTTCGATCATGCGTTCCAGCGTGCCGTTTACCACTCTCGTGATAAAGGCACGCTCTTTTTTATCCAGATACTGATATTTGTCCAGAACTTGTTTCAACGCGATATGACTGTATTCCCCGTCCCTGTCGATCAGAAGCAGGGTATCCAGGATCAGTTCCCGGCTGTTTTCCCCTTGTCCCATAGTAACTCCCCTTCTTTATCTGCCTTTGGCTAGTCTCTTCTGCTGTTGGCCAGAAGGATGATCCTGAGAAGCTGCAGGATGGAGGCCGCTGCTCCCGCCACGTAAGTGAGGGCCGCCGCAGTCAGCACCTTGCGGGTATCCCGAAGTTCATCCTCATAGAGAAGGCCTGTGCTTCCCAGCACCCGCACCGCCCGGTTGGAGGCATCGAACTCCACCGGCAGGGTTACGATCTGAAACAGTACCGCCAATGAGAAGGCCAGGATCCCCAGATTCAGGAACAGCATGGAAGACTGACCGGTGAACAGAAGTCCGATGATGATCAGCGGCCAGGCAATGGTGCTTCCCAGGTTGGCCACAGGAACCAGCGCTCCCCGGAATCTTAAGGGCGCGTATCCGGTGGCATGCTGAACTGCATGTCCGCACTCATGGGCAGCCACCCCGATGGCAGCCACAGACTGAGAATTATAGGTGGCGTCTGAGAGCCGCAGCGTCTTGGTCCTGGGATCATAGTGATCGGTCAGGTTGCCGCCCACATGCTCCACCCGGACGTCATAGATCCCGGCGCTCCTGAGCACATACTCCGCCGCCTCCCGTCCGGTCATGCCGGTCCGGCTGCGGACCCGGGAATATTTATTAAACGTAGACCTCATCTTGGCGGATGCCGCCAGGCAGATGATAACACCAAGGATCACCAGCACATAGGTCGGGTCAAAATACATTGGAAAATACATATGAATTCCTCCTTCGAGAGCCCCTTATCAGGAACTCTTCCTAGTATTATATAGGAAAACAAGAGAAAAAAGGTTGTTTTCATACATTTTTAAGAATTTTTTATCCCCAGTTTCTCTCCCGGCTCCATGGAGTACCCGCGCAGGAACGCGTCCGCCTCCATCCGCTTCTTGCCCGGGATCTGCAGAGCCGTCACTTTCAGAAGCCCTTTTCCGGTCTGCACCAGGAATCCGTCTTTGTCCACCCGGACCACGGTCCCCGGCTCCTGGCCGCTGTCTTCTTCCAGAACCTCAGCCTCCCAGATCTTCATGGTCTTGTCCTGCCAGCCGGTATAAGCGCTGGGCCAGGGATTTAACCCCCGGATCAGCCGCTCGATAGAGATGGCCGGCTCCTCCCAGCGGATCTCTCCCATCTCTTTCTTCAGCATGGATGCGTAGGCAGTGGGGCTCTCCCCCTGCTTCTTGGGCGTCACCGTGCCTTCCTCCAGGGCTTTCAGAGTCCTGACACAAAGGCTTGCCCCGGCCGCCGCCAGTTTGTCGTGAAGGCTTCCGCCGGTCTCCTCAGGCTCCAGGGGCACTTCTGTCTTCAGCAGCATGTCTCCTGTATCCAGCCCTTCGTCCATCTGCATGGTGGTCACGCCGGACACTGTTTCCCCGTTGATCACCGCCCACTGGATGGGGGCCGCTCCTCTATAGGATGGAAGCAGGGAGGCATGGACATTGATACAGCCGTAAGGAGTCAGCTCCAGGATCTCCCTAGGCAGGATCTGCCCGAAAGCCACCACAACGATCACATCCGCCTGATATTTCCTAAGTTCCTCGATATTCTCCGGCTCCCGCACCTTCCGGGGCTGAAATACCGGGATCCCGTGCTCCAGGGCAGTCTCCTTTACCGGCGGGAACTGCATCTTCCCGCCCCGCCCCTTGGGCTTGTCCGGCTGGGTCACTGCCAGCACCACCTGATGGCCTGCCCGGATCAGGGCCTCCAGCGTCCCTACGGAGAAATCCGGGGTCCCCATGAATATGACTCTCATCTATACCTCTTCCTCCTCTTCTTCCGGCTCCGCGCCCACGTCGTGGAGTTCACCTTCCACCAGCTCCACATACATGTGGCCGTCCAGATGATCGATCTCATGGCAGAAAGCCCGCGCCAGCAGCCCTTCTCCCTCCAGCTCGATCTCTTCCATATCCTCATTAAGAGCTTTCACCTTCACATAGTCCGGGCGGGTCACCACGCCGGATTTGCCGGGTACGCTTAAGCACCCTTCCTCCCCGGTCTGCTCCCCGGACGTCTCCAGGATCTCAGGATTGATCAGGATGATGGGGCCTTCCCCCACATCGATGACCACGATCCTTTTTAAGACTCCCACCTGAGGAGCCGCAAGTCCCACGCCCATAGCCTCGTACATGGTGTCCAGCATATCCCCGATAAGGATCTTCGTGCGAAGGCTCATCTTAGTCACTTCCTTGCACTGCTTGGTCAACACCTCATCACCGATCTCACGTATTTTTCGAATTCCCATTTTTCTTCTCTCCTTTGATCTGTTTCCTAAAATGTATGCATCGGGTTGAAATCAAACTGGATCTGCACCGTCTGAAATCCCCGGTTGATCTCTATGTACTGTTCCAGAAGATCCTTGGCGCGGACCAGCGCCCCGTGATCTTCACTCTTGATATACAGAGTCCTGCGATACCGGTCATTGACCTTTCCCACATAAGGGCTTGCAGGGCCGATCACCTGAAGCTTGCCTTCCCGGTCCACACGGCGGGTAAATTCTCCCAGATAATCCGCCGCCTTCTTCAGGTGCTCCTCTTCCTCCCCTGTCATCAGGACTGCCATAAGCTGGCTGCAGGGCGGATACCCCATCAGGCTCCGGTACTGCATCTCCTGCTCGTAGAAGCCCTCGTAATCCTGCCGGGCCGCCATCTCAATGCTGTAATGATCCGGGCTGTAAGTCTGGATCACCACCTCCCCCGGCACCTCCCCCCGGCCGGCTCTTCCCGCCGCCTGGGTCAGAAGCTGGAAGGTCCGCTCCCCGGCCTGATAGTCGTCTGTGTAAAGGGACAGATCCGCCGCCAGTACTCCCACCAGGGTAACTCCCGGAAAATCATGGCCCTTCACGATCATCTGAGTACCGATCAGGATGTCCGCCTCCCGGTTGGCAAAAGCAGACAAGATCTTCTCATATCCATCCTTTACCCGGGTGGTATCCAGATCCATGCGCAGCACCCGGGCCTGAGGGAACTCTTTTTTCACCAGTTCCTCCACCTTCTGGGTCCCGGCCCTGAATCCTCCGATATAGGAAGACCCGCAGGAGGGACAGCGATCCTTCACCGGCTCTTCATAGCCGCAGTAATGACATACCATCCGCTGTCCTCTGTGCAGGGAAAGAGACACATCACAGTGAGGACATTTTACTACATAACCGCAGGCTCTGCAAGAAAGGAATCCGGCGTATCCTCTCCGGTTCAGGAAAAGCATGGTCTGCTGCCCCTTCTTAAGCCGGTCCTCCATCCGTTCCTTCAACCCGTCGCTTAAGATGGAACGATTCCCTTTCTTCAATTCTTCCCTCATATCCGCCACATACACCCTGGGAAGACTCTGCCCTGCCGCCCGGCCGGGAAGCCGCAGCAGCTGGTATTCCCCCTGTTTGCATCGGTAGAAAGCCTCCAGGGACGGGGTGGCTGAACCCAGCACCAGACTGGCCCCCTCCATCCGGGCCCGCTCTTCTGCCGTCTCCCTGGCGTGATACCGGGGAACCTGCTCACTTTTATAAGTCCGCTCGTGCTCCTCATCGATCACGATCAGCCCCAGATTGGAAAATGGAGTAAAAAGGGCGGACCGGGGACCGATCATCACGTCTACTTCTCCCCGTTTCACCCGCTCCATCTGGTCTGACCGCTCCCCGGCAGAGAGCCGAGAATTCAGAATGGACACCCGGTCCCCGAACCTCTGGTAGAACCGGAGCACGGTCTGGTAGGTAAGAGCGATCTCCGGGATCAGGACGATGGCCTGTTTCCCGGCCTGCACCACCTTATGGATCATCTCCATATACACTTCTGTCTTGCCGCTTCCGGTGATCCCGTAGACCAGATAGGTCTTGCGGATCCCGGCTTCATAATCTGACTGAAAGGTCCGGATCGCCTCCTGCTGTTCTCTGGTGTATTCCAGTTTCTTCGCCTCCTGCTTCTCACAGCGCACAGGATTGCGGAATGCCTCCTGGCTTCTCACCCGCAGGACTCCCTGTTCTTCCAGGGCCCGGATCACATCCCCGGTCACATGAAGCTTCCCGGTGACCAGCTCGTAGGGCTGGCTGGGCTGATCTAAGAGTCCGGCAAGAAGCCGGGCCCGGGCCCGCTGATTCTTGTGGAGATAAGCTTCCAGCTTCTGCTCTCCTTCTTCCCGCGAGAGAAGAAGCTCCACTGTCCGCTGGTTTTTTACCCGTTCCTGCCGCTTCACAGGCAGCACTGTCTTCAGGGCCTGGATCATAGTCCCCCCGTAGTTCTCCTTCATCCAGGCCGCCAGCGCTACCAGTTTCGATTCAATGGCAGTCTTTCCTTGTGCCTTCCCAAGGATCGGCTTGATCTTCCGGGGATCGTAATCCACCTCCCCGGAAAAACCTACGATATACCCGGAGATCTCCCGGTTGCCCCGCCCGAAAGGCACGATCACTTCCGTCCCCACTGCCAGCTCCTGCTCCAGCTCCTCCGGCACCTTGTACTGAAAGATCTTATCCAGTTTTTCATGGGTAATGTCTATGATGATATCAGCGTACATGTTCCTCTTTCCATTCCTCCAGCACTTCCCGGATCAGTTCCCTCTCATCCATGGGATACCTGACTCCCCGGATCTCCTGGTAAGTCTCGTGGCCCTTTCCGGCCAGGATGATCAGATCTTTCGGCTGTCCGTTTTCGATAGCGTACCGGATGGCCTCTTTCCGATCGCAGATGGCAATATATTTTCCATCCGTCTTTTGGATCCCGGTGATGATATCCTCCATGATCGCCCGGGGATCCTCGAACCTGGGGTTGTCGGAAGTAATAATGGTAAGATCCGAAAGCTTCCCGGACACCTCCCCCATCTCATACCGCCGGGTCCTGGAACGGTTGCCTCCGCAGCCAAATACCGTTACGATCCGCCCCGGCCCGTACTCCCGCATGGTCGCAAGCAGACTTGCCAGGCTCATGGCATTGTGGGCGTAATCGATCAGCAGGGTAAATGCGTCAGAGACCTTCACCGTCTCCACCCGTCCTTTGACTCTCACTCTTTTGAGCGCCCTGCGGATCTTCTCCGCCGGCACACCGAAATGCCGGCACACCGCAATAGCGGTCAGGGAATTATACACACTGAACTTTCCCGGAATGCCAAGCTCCACTTCAAAATCCATCTGTCCTGTCACATGATACCGGACTCCAAAGGCTCCCGGATCCCGGATCTTTTCTACATCTGTCGCCCTTAAGTCCGCCTCTTCCCGGAGTCCGAAGGTCTCCACAGAGCAGGTGGCATCCCGGAACACATCGGCAAACCACCGGTCGTCCGCGTTGCCGATGCCAATCCGGCACTGCCTGAACAACAACCCCTTGCACCGCTTATAATCCTCAAAATCCTTGTGCTCATTAGGTCCGATATGATCTTCCCCCAGATTGGTGAAAATGCCGATCTCAAAGGGAATCCCTGCTGTCCGGCGGAGCATAAGCCCCTGGGAGGACACCTCCATGACCACGATATCGCAGCCCTCCTCCACCATCTGGGCAAAATATTTCTGGATGGTGCAGGACTCCGGCGTGGTGTTGCCTGCCTTAAGCACCTGGTCGCCGATCCGGGCCTCGATGGTGCCGATCAGCCCCACCTTGTGTCCCACTTCCTCCAGAATAGACTTCACCATATAAGTGGTGGTGGTCTTCCCCTTGGTCCCGGTAACGCCGATCACCTTCAGCTTCTCCGCCGGATATCCGTAGTAAGCAGCAGACATCAGCGCCAGTGCATACCGGGTGTCTTCCACCTGGATCAGGGTCAGCCCTTCCGGCGCCTTCACTTCCCGCTCCACGACCACTGCAACAGCGCCTTTTTCCGCCGCCTCCCTCACATAGGCGTGCCCGTCGGAAACCGCGCCTTTGATACAGACAAACACGCTGCCTTCCCTTACATCCCGGGAATCGTTGTTGATCTCCCCGACTTTTATCCCGGTATCCCCCTGAACCACCTTATATCCCAAACGTTCCAGCAGTTCTGCAAGTTTCATGCGAAAACCTCCCGTTTTTCCGTTCTCCCCCTCGTTTCTATGATATTCATGCTCTTTCTATGATAGCACGGATTCCTTTGGCGGGCAAAGCCTAATTTGCTCTGGAAAATCCTTCCCCCACCACTTCCCCGGACTCCAGGATGATGGCAAATGCCCGGGGATCCCTCTCATGAACAGCCCGCTTAATCCGGTGGATCTGTTTGTTGTCACAGGCGCAGATCACCACTTCCTTTTTCTTACCGGAACCTGCCCCCACCCCTCTGAGGATGGTGGCGCCCCGGCCGGATTCCAGGCTGATCCCGGCGGCGATCTCCTCCCCCTTTTCCGTCACGATCATGGCGAGCCGTCCCCGGCCGCTTCCATATAAGACCTTGTTGATCACCCCCGCCAGAACGCCGGTCACAAGCACTCCGCAGATCAGCCCGTCCATATCCCGGAACACCAGCGCCGTCCCCAGCAGGATGATAACCCCGTCCAGGGCAAATGTAATGGCCCCCAGCGACAGATAAGGCCTTTTCTTGCGGATCCACAGGCTGATAAAATCCTGTCCCCCGGTGGAAGAGCCCTGCAGGAAGATCAGCGCATACCCCATGCCGCACAGTCCTCCGGTACACAGCGCCGCCAGCAGGCGGTCTCCTGTGTACACCGGGAACAGCGGGGCGATATAATCGGTCAGGAACGACACGATCAGCGTAGATCTTACAGACCGAAAGAAAAATGCCTTTCCCAGGGAACGGTAACAGAGGATCGCCACCGGGATATTGAGAAGTACCGTACCCGCTCCCACCGGGATCCCGGCAATATGATACAGGATCACCGCGATCCCGGTAAATCCCGCCACCGGGAAATCCGCGTGCAGGGCAAAATTACGGAGTCCGGCGGCGATCAGCATCCCCGCCGCTATATCTGCAAAGAACTCCTTCCAGAGGCTTCCTTCCTTTTCCTGCTCCATCTGTCTCCCCCCTTTTGCACAAAAAAACTGCGAATGATCTGTCCTTATCATTCGCAGCCTGCCTTCAATCTATTCTTTATATCCTTTTCTCACCGCATCATCTCCGTATTTCTTCCGGATCTTTCCAAGGGCCTCATCAAGCCGTTCCCGTTTCCTTAAGTTTTCCTGTCGCTTCTCTTCTTTCTCCTGATCCGCCTGGAACTCAAAAAGAGTCATCTGCTCCGGCTCTCCTTCTTCCACAAGCTTGGAGGTGCGGATACCAAGAAGACGCACCGGCTCCCCTGTCCACAGTTCCCGGAACAGTTCCACGGACGCATGCCAGATTTCCTCATCCTTATTAGAGGCCTTCCCAAGCTGCCGCTGATGGGAGAAGTTCCGGAAATCATGATACCGGATCTCCACGCTGACCATGCCCGCCTTATACCCGGCTTTCCGAAGCCGCCTTCCCACGCTTGCCGCCAGCTTCTTAAGCACCTGGCAGGCTTCTTCTTCCGTCCGGGCGTCCCGGGGGAGAGTGACCGAATTGCCGATCCCCTTAGCCTCCGCCGGCTCGGCTTCCACCAGAGAATCGTCGATCCCGTTGGCAAATTCCCACAGTTTGCGGCCATGGCTCTTAAGATGAAGCTCCACGATGGCCGGATCCATGCGGGCCAGATCCCCGATGGTGCGCACCTCCAGCTTCTCCAGGGTACGGACACTGGAAGACCCGGCCATATACAGCTCCCGGATGGGCAGGGGCCACATCTTCTCCCGGATCTCCTCCGGGAACAGAGTATGTACCTTGTTGGGCTTCTCAAAATCCGACGCCATCTTGGCCAGCAGCTTGTTGGTGGATATCCCCACATTGACTGTAAACCCGAACCGGCGCAGCACCTCATCCTTGATCTCAAAAGCCGCCGCCACCGGGGAGGAAAACCGGTCCGCGATACCGGTAAAGTCCAGGTAGCACTCATCCACGCTGACCTGCTCGATCTGATCCGTATAGGTGCGAAGGAAATCCATCAGCCGCCTGCTGTACTGCCGGTACAGTTCATGGTCCGGCGGCTCCATGGTAAGATTCGGGCATTTACGAATGGCATTCGCCACCGGTTCCCCGGTGTGAATGCCATATTTTTTCGCAGGGACAGACTTGGCCAGCACCACGCCGTGGCGGGTCTTCTGATCCCCGCCGATGATGGCGGGGATCAGGCGCAGGTCTGTCTTCGCCCCGTTCTTCAGTTGTTCTACCGCCGTCCAGCTCAAATACGCTGAATTGACGTCAATGTGAAAGATGATCCTCACGCTTACCGGCTCCTTGCAGTTAGTTTGCCATTCTCCGCGTCTATGACAATGGTCTCCCCGGCGCCGATATCTCCCTGCAGCATAAGCTTCGCCGCCAGCGTCTCCACATTCTTCTGCAGGTAACGCTTCAGCGGACGGGCGCCGTAGGTTGGGTCGTATCCGCCCTCCACCACCTGGTTCTTGGCCTCCGGCGTCAACTCAATGGAGATCTCCTTGTCCGCGAGA
Source organism: Massilistercora timonensis (assembly GCF_048354975.1). Lineage (NCBI taxonomy): Bacteria > Bacillati > Bacillota > Clostridia > Eubacteriales > Massilistercora > Massilistercora timonensis. Next base: position 9,811 of record NZ_DBGCJQ010000003.1, read on the forward strand.
CGCTTATTCACATCCGCGATCAGTAAGTCAATAATGTCATAAATATTGTCTTTCGTCAATGGCCGGAACATGATGGTCTCATCCAGCCGGTTTAAGAATTCCGGACGGAAGTGAGCCCGCAGGTCTTCCATCACCGCCGCCTGGCTCTCCGGACGGATGGTGCCGTCCTCCTCAATGCCGTCCAGCAGATAAGAAGATCCGATATTGGAGGTCATGATCAGGATGGTATTCTTAAAATCTACCGTACGGCCCTGGGAATCGGTGATCCGACCGTCATCCAGCACCTGAAGGAGCACGTTGAACACATCCGGATGGGCCTTCTCGATCTCATCGAACAGTACCACGGAATAGGGCTTTCTCCGCACCGCCTCGGTCAACTGTCCGCCCTCGTCATACCCTATATATCCCGGAGGCGCTCCGATAAGCCTGGACACAGAATACTTCTCCATGTACTCACTCATATCGATCCGCACCATGTTGTTCTCATCGTCAAACAGACTTTCCGCCAGGGCTTTGGCAAGCTCCGTCTTTCCTACGCCGGTGGGTCCCAGGAACAGGAAGGAACCGATGGGCTTGGTGGGATCCTTGATCCCCGCCTTGGACCGGATGATGGCTTCCGTCACCAGTTCCACGCCTTCGTCCTGGCCGATGACCCGCTTGTGAAGCTGGTCTGCCAGATGCAGGGTCTTACTGCGTTCGCTCTCATTTAACTTGGCCACCGGAATACCGGTCCACCGGGACACGATCCGGGCGATCTCCTCATCGGTCACACTCTCATGGACCAGGGAACGGTCTTCGTCTTTCACCTTGGCCTCTTCCGCCTCCAGCTCCTTCTGCAGCTGGGGCAGCCTTCCGTACTGCAGCTGGGCGGCCTTCTCCAGGTCGTAGGACTGCTGGGCCTTCTCGATCTCTTTGTTCACCTGTTCTATCTCTTCCCGCAGCTTCTGTACCCGCTCAATTCCTACCTTCTCATTATCCCACTGGGCTTTTCTCCCGGCGAATTCCTCCCTGAGCTCCGCCAGCTCCTGCTGCAGATGGGCCAGCCGGTCCTTGCTCAGCCGGTCTTCTTCTTTCTTAAGCGCCGCCTCCTCGATCTCCAGCTGCATGATCTTGCGCCGCAGTTCATCCAGCTCCGCAGGCATAGAATCCAGCTCCGTCTTGATCAGGGCGCAGGCCTCGTCCACCAGGTCAATAGCCTTGTCCGGAAGGAACCGGTCGGAAATGTACCGGTCAGACAGGGTGGCCGCCGCCACCAGCGCTCCGTCGGTGATCTTCACACCGTGGAACACTTCATAGCGTTCCTTCAGTCCACGCAGGATGGAGATGGCGTCCTCCACCGTAGGTTCGTCCACCATCACCGGCTGGAACCGCCGTTCCAGAGCCGCATCTTTCTCAATATACTGCCGGTACTCATCCAGGGTGGTAGCTCCGATACAATGGAGTTCTCCTCTTGCCAGCATGGGTTTCAGCATGTTGCCCGCATCCATGGCTCCGTCTGTCTTGCCGGCGCCTACGATGGTGTGCAGCTCATCGATAAAAAGGATGATCCGCCCGTCGCTGTTCTTCACCTCTTCCAATACTGCCTTCAGCCGTTCCTCGAATTCACCCCGGTACTTGGCTCCCGCCACCAGGGCTCCCATATCCAGGGAGAAGATGGTCTTCTCCTTCAGTCCTTCCGGCACGTCCCCTCGGACGATCCGCTGGGCCAGGCCTTCTACCACGGCAGTCTTGCCCACGCCAGGCTCACCGATGAGCACCGGGTTGTTCTTGGTCTTCCGGGACAGGATCCGGATCACGTTCCGGATCTCTGCGTCCCGGCCGATCACCGGATCCAGCTTCTGGTCCCTGGCCCGCTCCACCAGGTCGGAACCATATTTATTCAAAGTATCATAAGTATCCTCCGGGTTGTCGCTGGTCACCCGCTGATTGCCCCGGACCGTAGACAAGGCCTGCAGGAAGCCGTCCCTTGTGATATTCATTTCCCGAAAGATGGCTTTCATCTCTTTGTTGGCGTACTTGATCAGAGCCAGGAAGAGATGTTCCACAGAGACATACTCATCTCCCATCTGCTTGGCTTCATCCTCCGCATGGATCAGGGTGTTGTTCAGGTTCTGGCCCACATACTGGCGGCCTCCCTGAACCTTGGTCCGTTTTCTTATGGCCTCTTCCGCCCGGTTGACGATCAGGTTCTTGTCGATCCCCATCTTTTCCATAAGCTTCAGGATCAGGCTGTCGTCCTGAGTGAGGAGCGCGTAGAACAGATGCTCCTGTTCGATCTCCTGATTGCCGTACTCCATGGCGATCTTCTCACAGTCCTGAACCGCCTGGAGCGATTTCTGCGTAAATTTATTTATGTTCATAATATAGTCCTCCTTTACAGAGTTATGGCTTGATTTTGTTCTATCAACACTATAACAATACCACCTGTTGTTAGCACTGTCAAGCCTCGAGTGCTAATTTTGTGTATTTTTCTGTCATCCCCTTGTTGTAACGCTTTTCACGCACAAAAAATAGTGCCTTCCGTCTGGTAAACTAAGGCACTATTTTTCAAACTTTTGCTTACCGGCGGCCAGGTGTACTCTGGCCAACGGCTCCCTTGTTAAGTATATTATAATCCAACTTTTACCTGTGTGTCAATCCTATATCATGCCGCAGATGAAGATAAAAGACCCGGCGCTTTTTGCGCCGGGCCGGATACTTTCCTGTTAGCCTTCGATGGCGATCCCTTTCTTCTCCTCGATGGCTTTCGCGTCCTTCTTCGGAAGACTCAGCTTCAGGATCCCGTTCTCGAATTTGGCCTTTACATCCTCCTGAGTGAGGGCGTCTCCTACATAGAAGCTTCTCTGCATAGCCCCTGTGTAACGCTCCTGGCGGATGTATTTACCCTTCTTATCTTTCTCATCTTTGTTCAGCCCTTTGGCTGCGGAAATGGTCAGGTAACCGTTGTCCAGTTCTACCTTGATCTCATCCTTCTTGAATCCCGGCAGATCAATGTCCAGCTCATAGCCTTCATCGTGCTCCCGGATATCGGTCTTCATCATATTCTTAGCGTGTTTCCCGTACAACGGATTCTTCCGGCCCCAGAATTCTCTGTCAAACCGGTCGAAGGGGAAGTCCATCCAATCGTCGTCAAATAAGTTTTCTCCAAAAATACTAGGCATCATCATAAGTCATATCTCCTTTCACAATTGAAACAAGTTATCTATGAGCCGCTCTCGCAGCCGCCATCAGCACTCTTGAAGTAGTCTCAAGTGTTGCAAGCTAAAACAACTGAGGACTTGAGATCTTTTTATCTCTCCTCCTTTGTTCTAGTTGTACTATAGCACCTATTATTAGCACTGTCAACCCCTGAGTGCTAATTTTTTTAAATTTTTTCTTTCCTCCATCTCACAAGGATCATCGGAATCTGAAGCGCCAGCATAGCGATCCACCCCAGACAGTTGGACCAGGCAAGACAGGCGAAGCCTCCGCCAAGTACATGGATCATGATCCATACGGACAGAAACCGCACGGAAAAATTGATCACGGTACTGATCAAAGTCACCTTCAGGTCTCCCAGTCCCCGGAAGAATCCCTGGATGGTGTTGGTGGTCGCCGACATAAAATACATGAAGGCAATGAGGTGAAGATAGGAGACGCCAAGGCTGATGACTTTCTCCGAGCTGTCGCTTACAAACAGCTTCATGATCGGTTCCGCCAGGAAGAAAACCGCCAGCGCCACCGCCAGGGTATAGATGGTCTGCAGCAGGATGGAGCTTAAGAAGCCCTGCTTCATCCGCCGGACCTTTCCCGCCCCCTTGTTCTGGGCCATAAAAGTGGTAGCCGCATGGGC
>NZ_DBGCJQ010000004.1:0-7000 GCF_048354975.1 Massilistercora timonensis
CGGCTTCCACTTTCTCCTCCAGGATCTGCGCCACCGTCTCGTAGATCTTGACTGTAGCGAACCGGCGGTCTACCGCCTCCACCAGGTTCCAGGGCGCATGGCGGGTATCTGTCCGGGAGAGCATTTCCTCGTTCATAGCCTGATATTCTTTGAAATTTTTGTTCCGCTTCCGGTCGCCTTTGGCCACCCGCCAGGCGGTCTCCCGGGAATCAAGCAGCTTGTCAAACCGCTTCTTCTGCTCTTCCTGATCGATGGCCAGGAAGAATTTGATCAGCACCATCCCGTCCGCCGTCAGCTGTTCCTCAAAAGACAGGATGGACTGGTATGCCTTCTCCACTTCCTTGTCGCTGATCTTCTTGTCAAACCGGTCGATCAGCACCTTCCGGTACCAGCTGCTGTCGTAGATGGCGATCCGTCCTCTGGCGGGCATCTTCATCCAGAACCGCCACAGGAAAGGATGCATCTTCTCCTCCCTGGTCTCCTTCTTCACCGCGTAAACTTCAAATCCTCTGGGATCCAGCGCCTGGATCAGCTCTCCGATCTGCAGGCCCTTCCCCGCCGCGTCGTATCCCTCGAAGGCGATCATCACCGGGATCCCCAGTTCCTTGCAGGCCCGCTGCAGCTTCCCGAGCTTTGGCGCCAGCTTCTCCATCCGCTCCTTGTACTCCTTTTTATCCAGCTTCTTTGTCAGATCCAGTTTTTCCAGCATATGCCCCTCTCCTTTCTCAGACTTTTTCCGGTAAAATATGCCTATATTATAACATATCAGGCGGAAGCTATGCAGAAATATAAAAGAAAAGGACCGGGAATTTTGCGTCTCCCGATCCTTCTCTTTCTATTCTTGCTTCTTACTTCTGTCTTGCCTTGATATATTCTGCCACTTTCTTCACATCCAGTGTGTTCTCGGTCATACCGATCTTGGTGGCGATCCGTACCAGCGCCGGCTGCTTGAGCATGGCCTGCTCCATGATATCCTTCTGGAAGAACACGTCCTCCGTCCGGCCGTCGGCCAGCACCTTCTTCTTGCACATAACAATGACTCTCTCGTAATTATCAGCCACAAACTCCATATCATGGGTGATGGTCACGATGGCCTTGCCCCGTCCGGTCAGGATCTTGTTCAGCTCTGAGAGCCTGTCCAGTCCGTCCAGGTCCTGTCCTGCCGTCGGCTCGTCGAAGATCATCACGTCACAGTCGCTGGCGATGACTGAGGCAATGGTCACGAATTTCCGGATGGACAGCGGCAGGTCGTAAGGATTGGTCTCCAGGTACTTATCCATCCCGGTAAGCGCCGCCGCATCCTTGATCCTGCGCTCCGTCTCCTCCATATCGATCTTCATCTTCTTAAGTCCATACTCGATCTCCGCATACACCGTTGAGTTGAAGATCTGGTCGTCCGGATTCTGGAACACATATCCCACCCGTCTTGCCATCTGGGCCGTGGTATAGTTCTTTGTAGATTCTCCGTCGATCAGCACGTCGCCGGAACAGGGCTTGGTCAGGCCGTTGAGCATTTTCACAGTGGTGGTCTTTCCCGCGCCGTTCTGTCCTACGATCGCAATGTTCTCTCCTGCTTCAATGGAAAAGCTTACGTCATCGACGGCCCGATAGCCATTGGGATATTCGAATGAAATATTTTTTACTTCTACTAATGCCATCTTCTCTCCGTCCTTTCTCTTAGTTTTCCATTGCCGCCTGGATGGTGCGGACTGTTTCTTCTACCGTGACCGGAACATCCGGAAGCTTTACGCCCTCTCCCATCAGGTCCAGGGCGATCCGGGTACTCTGGGGAAGCCGGGTATGGTACTTCAGGCAGTCCGGATGGGAGAATACCTCCTTGGGCGTTCCTTCCATGACCACTTTTCCCTCATCCAGCACGATCACCTGATCTGCATATTCCGCGATCTGCTCCATCTTGTGCTCTACCAGCACGATGGTCTTGCCCATGCTCTTCATCAGCTTGATGATCTCGAATACATCGTCGGTACTCTGGGGATCCAGCTGAGAGGTAGGCTCATCGATCACCAGCACGTCCTGATCCATGACCAGGATGGCTGCCAGCGCGACCCTCTGCTGCTGCCCGCCGGACAGCTGATAAGGATCTCTGTCCCGGAATTCCTGGATCTTGGTCAGCTCCATGATCTTCTCGATCCGCTCCCGGATCTCATCCGGCTCCACGCCCATATTTTCCAGGCCGTACGCCAGCTCCTCATACACGGTGCTGGCGATCCCGCTGATCTGGGTAAATGGATTCTGGAATACAAATCCGATCTCCAGGGCGTTCCTTCCGTCTTCGTCTTCTTTTACATCTCTTCCGTTGACCAGCACCTCCCCGGAGATCTCCCCCTTGTAGAACTTGGGGACAAATCCACGGATGGCGTTGCAAAGCGTGGTCTTTCCACTTCCGTTGGCTCCTACCAGGGCGCACAGCTGTCCTTTCTTCACCGTCATAGACACGTCATGCAGCACGTCATTTTCGGAGGTTGGATACCGGTATGTTAAATTCTTTATCTGAATACTATCCATAATGCAATCTTCCCTCCAATCGCCAATACTACCGCCGCGATCATCAGTCCGCGGATGATCCGGTCTGTCTGGGTGTCTTCTACTACTTTCAGAGTTGTCTTCTTACAGGGTACGGAAAATGCCCTTGCCTCCAGCGTGATCGCCCGCTCTTCCGCGCTGACCAGTGAATTGAGGATCAGCGGTCCTACGGACGGGAAGAAAGCTTTCGCCCGCACGATCATATTGCTGTCTGTCTCGATCCCCCTGGATTTCTGCGCTTCCAGGATGGCGTTCATCTTCTTGGACATCTGGGGGATGATGTTGGTGGTGGAAACCAGGATATAGGTGGCGGAGGGAGACATCCCTCTCTTTTCCAGCATCACCATCAGCCGCTTGATGTCGATCAGCTTGCCGCCAAGCAGTATCGCGGAACCGATCCCCATGATCCGGGAACACAGCACAATGGCTTTCTGCACACTCTCCATCTTGATCGACAGTACCCAGAAGCTCCACAGAACTTCTTCTCCCGGAATAAACAGGGACTGGAGGATAAAGCAGATCACACAGATCAGTACAATGGATTTCAGCCACAGCTTTATGAAGGACACGCCTTCGCCTGCGCTCGCCGCGATCAGGATCATGACCGCCACCGTAGCCAGCGTCACGCGGTAATCGAAGATGGCAGAAATCACGGCCAGCGCGATTACCAGATACAGGATCGTCAATGGATTCAGGGCCTTGACCCCTTTCTGCCTTTCATTCATATTCATTTCTCCTCTATCAATCAATACACGTTCAGATACTCTTATTTGCCTGCTTCTTTCTTCTCTTTTCTGGCGTTGATGAATACAGAGCCATTGGAGAATTTATACAGATACCGGTCGGACATTCCCCGGATCACCAGGTAGGGAACCAGAAGGGAGATAAATTTATCCGGAACCTCTGAGATAAAGTTTCCGATCACCTGTGCCGGCCAGAAGGGGATTCCTGCTGACATCATGGCGCCGATCATAATGGAGTTTCCGCTGGAATCAAATCCGCCGAAGAACGCGTAGGAGATGATCACGCTCATGATCACTGCCAGAACCGCTACCAGGATGGCGGAAACTACGAATTTTCCAAAGCTTGTAAACATTTTCTTTCTCGCCAGGATACCTGCCAGGATGGCTGTCGCGCATGCGGAAAGGGCAAACGGGAACAGTGACGGGTCTGCGATGGAGTTGATGGCGATACTTAAAAGTCCGGTGATACCGCCTACCCACGGGCCAGCCAGGATGGCTACCAGGAAGGTTCCGATGCTGTCCAGGTAAAGCGGCAGCTTCAGGGTCAGTACCAGGTTTCCTACGATGAAGTTGATGGCGATCGCGATCGGGATGATCAGGATCGTGATCAGGTTAAAATCTGCTTTGATGCCTTTCTTTTCGTTACTCATGTTTCATTCCTCTCTTTCGTTTTGGGTGTTTCTCGTTGCTTTTTCTATATCAGTTCCCTGGCTTCATCCATGTGTTCCGGGAACAGATAACCAAAGAAGATCTCGAAGAACCGCTTTGTGTCTGCCTTCACAGCCACTTCACAGTTTTTCTTTTTGTCCGGATAATACTTGGTCCGGTATACCACCGACATGCCGTCGCACAGGCCGCTGGTCTCCACGTCTACAAAGGCGTCCACCTTCTCTACCACGTTCCGGTCCAGAAGATAGGCGATGGTCAGTACGTCGCACAGCTCACAGCCCAGCTTTTTCTCGATCTCCCAGTGTCCGTCGGCATAAACTCTGGTAATCTTGTGGATAAACCGGGACACCGGCGTATTAATTAAATACAACAGCTCCCGTAAAGTAGGACTTAAAAATACATAGGACGTGGCGTCCAGTCCCACCATGGTTACCCGCTCGAATCCTGCCTGGAAGACGATCTTGGCCGCTTCCGGATCTGTCCAGAAGTTAAACTCTGCGCAGGGAGACATGTTTCCGCCATGCTCCGCGCCTCCCATGATCACTACTTCCTTAACGTTTCTGGCGAATTCCGGGTCTTTCTGCACCGCCTGGGCGATGTTGGTCAGAGGACCGATGGGAACCAGCGTGATCTCGCCTTTTTCCTCCCGGACCTTCCGGATCAGGAAATCTACCGCTGATTCTTCCTTTACCGTTCCCGGTACTTCCTTGAATCCCAGATTGCCCAGTCCGTCATCCCCGTGGAACTCTTCACAGTTATCGTTCTCCCGTATCAGCGGTTTTCCGTTTCCCTTGTATACAGGGATATCGCTTCTTCCTGCTACATCCAGGATCCGGAATACATTCTCGGTCACCTGGTCTACGCCCACATTGCCGTTGACTGTGGTGATGGCTGTCACGTCCAGCTCATCCTTTGCCGCCAGTGCCAACAGAAGCGCCAGCGCGTCGTCGATCCCCGGATCGGTGTCAATGATCAGTTTCTGCATAATGCTCCTCCCTTTCTCTTATACCGCTTCCACTTCTTCTCTTGTGGGAATGGAAGTCTGGGCTCCTTTTCTGGTGACTGCGATAGCTGACGCCTTCTGTCCGAAGACGATGGCCTCCTCGCAGCTTTTTCCCTGGCTCAGCGCCAGCGCGAACCCGGCGGTAAAACAATCGCCTGCCGCGGTGGTATCCACCGCTTTCACCTTGTTGGCCGGGAAGAATCTGCTCTCCTCTTCCTGCACCAGCAGGCAGCCGTCGCCGCCCAGGCTTACCAGCACGCCTTTCACGCCCTTTGCCAGCATCTGTCTTGCGCCTTCCTCCAGCTCTTCCCGGTTCTTCCGTTCCTGTCCGGTAAGAATGGCAAGCTCCGTCTCATTTGGCTTGATAAAATCAATGCCTTTCCAGAAATGATCCGGGATCCCTTCCACTGCCGGCGCCGGATCTACGATCACCAGCTTTCCAAGGCTCACCGCCAGTTCTTTGACGTATTCCACCACTTCCAGCGGGATCTCCAGCTGCATGATCACGATATCACTCTCTTCGATCAGGCGGCGGTTCTGGTCGATCAGTTCTCTGGTCACAAGGCCGTTGGTCCCGGCGATGATGATAATGGAATTCTCTCCCTGGCCGTCCACCGTGATAAATGCCTGTCCGGTGGTCTCTCCATCCAGGATCGCCAGCCCGTCTGTTTTCACGCCTACGCTCTCCAGATTCTTCTTAAGCGCCATGCCGCAGCTGTCATTTCCAACAGCTCCGATCATCTGCACATCGCCGCCAAGCTTGCCGATGGCGTATGCCTGATTGGCTCCTTTGCCTCCGGGGACCTGGGAAACGCTCTTCCCGGTGATGGTCTCTCCCGGTTTAGGCATAGATGGCGTCTCCACCACACAATCCATGTTCAGGCTTCCCACAACTACGATCTTCTTCATCTCTTCTCCCTCCTCTCTTTCTTTTTTTCCATCCTATATATGGTATCTTGCGTAAATTTCTTCTTCATAGATCTCCACCGCTTTCCGGTCCGGAAGCGCCGGCTGAACCCCGTATCTGGTAACGCTTAATCCGGAGGCATAAACGGCGAATCCGATGGAATGGATCAGATCCTTTCCTTCGCTTAAGCACACCGCCAGGGCGCTGATAAAGGAATCCGCCCCTCCGGTGGTGTCCACCGCCTCAAATCCGGTCCCCTCAAAATACATGGAGTACTCCTGGTTCCGCAGGTAACATCCCTTCTCCCCCAGGGTGACGATCACATTCTCCACCCCTTTGTCCAGAAGGATCTGGGCCTTCTCCTCCAGGGACATCCGTCCCGGCACGAAAGTGTGCAGTTCATTTTCATTGGGCACGAAATAGGCGATGTCTTTGAGCAGTTCTTCCTTGATCTTCTCTACCGCAGAGGGCTTCAGGATCACCTGGGTATCATTGCGCCTGCAGAACTTGATGGTATATTCTGCAATGGCCTCCGGGATCTCCAGCGACAACAGGCAGTACCGGGCGTTCTGGAACAGATACCGGCAGCGGTTGATCTGCTCCACGCTCAGGAGCCGGTTGGCTCCCTGGTAAACCACGATGGTGCTCTCTCCGTTCTGGTCTACATCGATATAGGCCTTGCCGCTTGGCACCGATTCATGGATCAGAACGCCGTCCATGTGCACATGATTTTCCAGAAGGTTGCTGTAGAGCTGCTTGCCTTCCAGGTCATTGCCCACACAGCCCACCATGTAGACCCGGCCGCCCAGCTTCCCGGCGCCTACCGCCTGGTTTCCGCCTTTTCCTCCCGGGAAGGTATAGACTTTCTCCGCAAGCTGAGTCTCGCCTTTAAGCGGGATCCGGGAAACCTCAATGGTGATATCCATGTTCATGCTTCCCACTACCACGATCCGCTCTCCCTCTGTCTCTCCGGGGGATCCGTTGACACTTCCCCGGTCCATGACAGCAGGCGGGAACTTGCGCATCACTTCGATCTCCTTCTCTCCCTGGATCATCTTCACCAGGGAAAAGACTGCCTCCCGGCTTGTCTCCTCAGCCGGGAGCCGGATCGCCGTGATCCCGTCCCCCAGGATC
>NZ_DBGCJQ010000005.1:0-9566 GCF_048354975.1 Massilistercora timonensis
TCCTCCTTAATATCTACATATTTTGTATTCGTTTCAAATGGTTCAAATGATCTTCCGCCGCCTTCATAGAATTTTCCAAAGAACTCTACATACTGAAGACGGTTTGTATGCACGTACGCGCCCAACAGGTTGATCGCCATGTTCATTGCGTGTCCGATCACAAATACCACGATAAACAGGATTGCTCCCGCGATGCTCTTGCCCAGCATGCTTCCCATCTGATTGACAACGGAAGCGATAACGCCCGTCGCCAGTCCCAGGGCCAGCAGACGCGAATAAGAAAGCACGTCGCTGAGCCATCCGGTAATGTTGTAGAGATCATAAGCGCCAAGCGCGATCCGCAGCACCGGATTTTTGTTGTCCCGTCCGGACATCAGAAGGATTCCCACAGCGCCGGCGATGGCCAGCCCCTTCGACACGGTGTTCAGCACCGGCGGGAATACGATCTCCATCTGTGCGATAGACGCAAACAGATCAGACGGAAGCAGCATCATGATCAGGCCGATCAGGAACAGATACCACAGGACTACATCACAGAAGAAATCCAGGATCTTCCCGTCTCTGATCAGCATGTACCCTTTGATCCCCAGTCCTACAAACAGATGGATCAATCCAAACAACATGGAATATACCAGAAGTTTCATAGGATCGTTAAGTGGCGCGAACCAAAGTGCGGGCACCGTGATCTGTTCTCCAAAGAATGTCCTTGTCACCACATCGACTACGTCGCCAAAATATCCTCCAAACAGGACACCCCATACAATAGTGGAAACACCGCAGAACATGAACAGCTTGATCGTCTTGTGCATTCCCTTGTCCATCCGCGGGAACTTCTTGAGCACTATGAAACAGGCAATCGCCACGATCGCGCCGTAAGCGGCATCCGAAAGCATCATTCCAAAGAAAAATACATAGAAGAACGACATGATCGCCGTTGGGTCAACTTCGCCTTTACAGGGCATTCCATATGCCTCAAGGACGCCTTCCACACTGGATGCAAATGCGTTATTCTTCAGAAGCACCGGAGGTTCCTCATCCTCCTTCAGGTCTTCCACATCCACAACACAGTCAAACTTCTCTCCAATGGCTTTCTCCACGGCTGCAGACGCCTTTGCCGGCACATAACCACTGAGTACGAAGGTTCTCTCGGACTGAGGAAGGGTCCCCAGCACTTCGTACTTCTTAGTCCGCATCCGGAAATAGTCTCCCACCATTTTCAACTCTTCTCTGCTGTCCTCGCAGGCTTTGATCTTCTCTGAGATCGCTTCCATATGCTGGTTCAGCTCTTCAATCTGGGCTTCCAGCTGTTCCTTCTTCACCGCGGGGATCTCGTCCACCGTCTGGGACGGCCGGGCAAATCCGCCGGTCCGCAGGGCATCTTCTACCGCCAGCGCTTCTTCCTTCATACAGATAACCACCACATAGGCCGCATCCTTATCCTTCAGGATGATCTGTACATCCAGGGCCTCGGTCTCGGGACAGCGCTCCGCGATCAACTGATAAATGGACTCCAGAGTCACTTCCCCGGGCATGGTCCCAAGCAGCATTGCCGTTCTGCCGGTTCCTTCACAGTCCATCGGCACATCCAGGCCTAACCATGGAGTCAGCGACTCGATCTGGTTCTCCAGCTTCTGAATGCCGGCCCGGCTCTCAGCGATCTCCTTGTCCCATCCTACCAGGGCGCTGGCTTTTTCCAGGGTACTTTCCCTGGCCGCAGCCACTTTGGCGAATTTCTCCTGGTCAACCAGTTTCTTGCCTTCCAGGCTGGACAACATGGATTGCTTCTCCGGGGCGTAAGTATTCAGAATTGTCAGCGCCGTATCCAGAAGATTGGCCTTCTTCTCAAAGCTCTGTCTCGCTTCCAGCGTATCCATCTTCTCAAAGCCGTCTTCTTCATCGACGATCTGGTTCATCTCCATGATCCCCATGGTCTGGATCTTTTCCAGAATTGCTTTCCTGTCTTTTTTTAGCGCGCAGATACTTATTCTTTGCATCTGCAATACTGACATATCCCTATCCCTCCTTTTCTCTCAGATTTCATACTATCCCGGTCACATCAGATCAACTCTGCTATGACGGAATTCACTGCCTCCTCTTCCTTCGCAAGGGCGGACTGCCGTAACGACGCGATTTCTGCTTCTACTTGTTCCAAAGCTTCTTTCGCCGACTTTTCCGCAGCTTCCTTCGCCTGACTGAGATCAGCCTGCGCTTTTGCCTTTGCGTCCGAGGACGATGTCTCTTTTATCGTCTTCGCCTCGGCGGCAGCGTTCTCAAGGATTTCGGTGCAAGTTTCATCGGCTTTTTTCACCAATTCCCCAGCTTCTTTCTCCGCCTCCCTGATGGTTTTAATGGTTTCTTCTACCATTTGTTCACCACCTCTCTTTTTCTCCTTTTTTAGTCTTGTTCTTAAAATTATAATATAATTTTAACAATAAGTCCATTAATTTATTATTTTTTCGCCCAATATCCGGGATTTCCTACATACAATTCTGCAAGATTTCTTGCAATTTACCATTCCAGCCTGTGGAGATGTCCTGAGAGTTCCATTCCCGGGAACTGATTCTGGCGCAGTGCTTCATACAGCACCACTGCCACGGAATTCGCCAGGTTCAGGGAACGGATCCCGCCTGCCATGGGAATCCGGATACAGGTCTTACGGTGGTCCACCAGGATCTCTTCCGGGATCCCCGCGCTCTCCTTCCCGAACATGATATAGCAGTCCGGTTCGTAGGAGACTTCTGTGTACGCTCTCTCCGCCTTGGTAGTGGCCATATAGATCTTTGCTCCCGGATTTTTCTCCAGGAAGTCCTGGTAATCAATATAGGTCCTCACATCCAGGTCTTCCCAGTAATCCATCCCCGCCCGCTTCAGGTTCTTCTCATTTAACCGGAATCCCAGGGGTTCGATCAGGTGCAGGCGCGTCCCGGTGGCCACGCAGGTCCGTCCGATATTTCCGGTGTTGGCCGGGATCTCCGGCTCATGTAACACAATATTCAACATGTCTTTTCCTCCGCTTATGTATAGATCTTCCGGATCTCGTCCGGCGCAGGGCGATCCAGGTACTGCACCTCTTCGCCGCTTCGCAGGATCTTGTCATTATTATCTGTAAGGCGCCCTACCACTGCCGCCGGGATCCCCGCCGCCGCCAATTTCCCGGCCAGCGCTTCTCCCTCCGGGGCTGTGATCAGCAGACTGCCGGTGGAAGAAAGCTGATAGGGATTCAACCCCAGATACTCGCAGATCTCCACCGTCTCCTGACGGATGGGCAGCGCTTTCAGATCCACATCCACTCCGCATTCCAGAACTTTGGCCATCTCCCAGAGCACCGCCTTAACGCCGCCCTCGCCTACTGCCTGTACGTAACTTGCGCCCCGCTCCCAGGCAAGGGCCGCCTCTCTCCCGGCAAAAAGGCCGGCTTCCATCTCCCCTGCCTGTCTTAGGAATCCCGGGGGAAACCGTTTCTCCAACTCCTCCCGGCGCTCCCACAGAGCCTGCACCATTCCACCCAGGCCCACCCATCTGGTAAGCAGGATATCCTGTCCCGGCCCCGGCTCTTGCACTTCCTTGTCTCTCTCCTTCACCCCCGCCGCAGCGGCCACCGTCACAGCGCGTGACACCGCCGGGCTGATCCGGATCCCGTCTTCTATAAGAGTAATCCCTTCTCCACGACAAAAGGCACGGATCGGTTTCATCATCCCATAGATCCGTGCCTTCTCTGTCCCTTCCGGGCATTCTATGCGCACTCGGGCCCCTACACTTTTGGCCCCCGCGGCCATGACGGCGTTCACCGCCGTCACCACCGCATAAAGTCCGCTTTTTTCTGTTGTTCCGTATCCAATCGCTATCTCCTGCGATAATACACTGTCTCCCATTAAACTGTCTCCCTTTTCTTTACGCCCCTCCGGCCTGGCTGATCGCCGCCATGATCTTGGAATAATCCTGAGTGGCGATGGCAGCCCTTACCGCCGCCGCTGCATTTGCATTATCCGATTTCGTTCCAACTTTGACTACCTGGTCAGATTTGCTGTAATGGCTCTCGTTCACCTTCTCCCGCTCTACTTCCTTCCCGTCTACTGAAACCACTTTCCACAGCCTTGCGGATTTCCCCACATGGGGACTTCCCGAATAAGACATGGAGCCCAGGGCCGCCCCCGGATTTTCTTCATATCTTACGTCATATTCTTCCTCTGCCAGAGTCTCGCTCACATAGTCCACGCTGCGGTTGGCGTCCCGGGTCTCCTTCCCGTAGACGGCAAAATACAGCTGGTTGGAATCGTCAATACCGCCCTCAATATAAATAGGCGTATCCAGATTATTCTTGAATTTCAGATCCTTGGTGTCCCCGGCGATGGCCGCATCCCGGGAAGGATCCACATAATTGACCAGCATAGAGTGGGGATAACGCTCCACGATCTCCAGCTCCGCATAGAGAAGCGCGTTGTATAAGGTGGTGGACACCTGGCAGATCCCGCCGCCATAGCTCTCCACTACCTGTCCGTTCTCATAGGCTCCTGCCGGTACATAGCCGTGTTCCTCATCATAAGGTGCGGTCAGGTCATGAACGGAGGCCTCTTCTCCCGGCATCAGGATGGTCCCGTTAAGCTTCTTCGATCCGGTCTCCAGGTTCTTCCACCGCTCGCCGCCGCCGGCGTCTGTGGAGAAGGATCCTAGTTCATCCTGGATCGTTTCCAGGTCCGCCGCCTTGATCTTAGGCTCCTCTTTCACCAGTACCATTTCCTGGGTAAAATCATCATGCTTCCAGCCCTGGTTCAGGTATTCCTCCAGCGCTGTCAGAGACTTGGCCACGTCCACCGTGGTCCCTTCCTGTTCCGCCTCAATAGAGAAGCCGGTCCCGGTACGGCTGATCGCTGCGTCCTTGGCATGATCTGCAATGGGCACAGCCCGCTCCTTCAGGATCGCCTCACCTTTCTCTTCATTTACCGTGATCTTCTCATCCAGTACCAGTTTTTCTTTCTTTAGCTTGCGCAGCTTCAGATATCTGCTGAAGACCCCACCGTCTTTTCCGTAGGAAACTGCCTTGTCTACAGTCTTCTCCATATCACGGTAGTAGATCCCGAATTCCTCCAGTGTTGCCTCAGCGCTCTCTTTTCCCACCTTCAGAGTCACTGTCTTCGCCTGATCCTCTTTCAGATGTGCTTCCATTCCTTTCAGCACTTCCTCCCGGGTCATGCCGGAGGCGTTCATCGTTCCAATATAGATATTCTCACAGACCACATCCTGCGGAAATTTGGACACATAGCGATACAGCGTGAAATAGGTGATCCCAAACGCCAAAACCGCACACGCCAAAACAAGGCCAAAAAGGACCTGCGCCCTTTTCCGCCTCTTTTTTGCCATCCGTCCGTGGTGCTGTCTTCTCTTTCGAATCCCGTCAGCCATGTTCCCTGCTCACTTCCCGTTTCCCTTTAGACCATCAGATAGGGTATAACCGAGGTGGCTACCATCGCCACGATGACCACCATGATGATGATCGCGATCACACGTCTTGTATTTCTGTTATGAAAATCCATTTTATTCCCTTTCTTTGACCCATTTCACTTCATTCTATACTCTTTATCCCGTTTTTGCAAGAAGCATTCTCCAGTTTTTCGGTGATATTTTCCTCTTTTCGGTTGCCTTCCAGGATACAGGTCCTGGCCTCTCCCGTAAGGGGGCTCCTCTCCAGATAGTCAAAGAGAACCGTCTTCCCCAGCTGCGGAAAACGCTCCAGGTGGGTCATCCTGCGCAGCTGCTTCTTGTCAAATCCCTCATAGGCAGGCAGGAATGTCCGTTCCTTTTCCTCCCTCTCATAGAAGGCTCTCGCTTCCCCTGCGGAAACCGTCTCCTCCCCGGCAAATCCCGGCCTGCTCTTGGCATTCTCCCGCAGATAATAGTCGTAGACCAGAAGTTCCCGGAAGTATTCCTGTTTCCCGGGAATCCGCTCTTCAAGGAATCCCAGCAGGATCTCATAACGGGCGCTTCTTCGATGCTGCTGCTCCTCAAGCTGTTTCTTCCTATAATAATCCCATAATGCTTCATACATCCGGAAGGGTGAGGCAAATTCCCGCTCCAGTTCTTCCATGGTATATTCAAACTGCCTGCTGTTGTAGTAAACCTCCGTCATCTCCTCGATGCCTTTGAGCAGACGCACGTCTTCGTAAGACAGCCACCGGGTGCGCAGCACCTCGTAGGGCGGCTCCCATTTGCAGACCAGACCGTAAGCCTCCTCCTGCTCCTTCATCCAGGAGCCCTTCAGCACCTTCAGGAAACCCAGCTGAAGCTGATGAGGCTTCATCCGGTATACTTGGTCAAAAGACCGGGTGAAGCTTGCCAGGTCTTCATAGGGAAGCCCTGCGATCAGATCCAGATGCTGATGAATGTTCCCCTGCTGCCGGATCCGCTCTGTCGCCCGGGCAACCTTCTCAAGATCCATGGTCCGCCGGATCTCCCGGATGGTCCTGGGATTGGTGGACTGCACGCCGATCTCCAGCTGGACAAGCCCTGGCCGCATGGTCCCCAGAAGCTCCAGTTCCTCCTCGTTCAGAAGATCTGCCGACACTTCAAAGTGAAAATTCGTCACCCCGTTGTCGTGATCCCGGATATACTGCCAGATCTCCCGGGCATGGGCATGTCCGCAGTTGAAAGTCCGGTCCACGAACTTCACCTGGGGAACCTTCCGGTCCAGGAAAAACTGCAGTTCCTTCTTCACCAGAGAAAAACTTCGAAACCGCAGCTTCTTGTCCACTGAGGACAGGCAGTAGCTGCAGGAAAAGGGACAGCCCCTGCTGGACTCATAGTACAGGATCTTATTCTCAAACCGCTCCAGGTCCTGGTACACAAAGGGCACCTGATCCAGATCCATCGGCTCCCGCCAGGGATTCTCCACAATCTGTCCATCCGATCCGCGAAAAGTGATCCCGTCCACACCCGCCAGGTCTTCATCGGAAGGATCTCCCTGCCCCCACAGCCCGCACAGGCAGGCGAAGGTCTCTTCCCCCTCTCCCTTCATCACGCCCTTCACCTGAGGCAGCCGTCTCAGCACATCCCTGCTGTCATAGGATACCTCCGGCCCTCCCAGCCAGATGGGAAACCCGGGCCGGATCCGGGACAAGTCCCGCACCAGAAGCTCTACTGTCTGAAGATTCCAGATATAGCAGGACAGGCACAGCACATCCGCCTGTTCCTCATAAATACTTCCCAGGATCTCATCCGGCTGCTGATTGATGGTATATTCCCGGATCTTGATCTCCACCGGGCTCTCCCCGGCAAGTTCCTTCCTGGCATAAGCCTGCAGGTCATATACCGCCAGATTAGAGTGAATGTATTTTGCATTGATCGCTGTCAGCAGAATTTTCATGGCTTCTCCTTCATATCCATTGACATTTCTGAAAAAACACGTTAAAATTAAGTCTCGTGCAGCCGGGGTGTTAGCGGTACCTTGTACCTGCAATCCGCTATAGCAGGGGTGATGCTGCGCAGAGGGCTTGCTTTGCAGAGCTGCCCTTGGCAAGTGGCACTGAAGTCCGGGTCTTACGCGACGGAAATCCGTGAACCGTGTCAGGTCGGGAACGAAGCAGCACTAAGCGGAATCTTCCGGGTGCCGTAAGGGTGCCTGGGCCGAGTCAACTGCCAAGGTAACGTATGTGAAGTCTCGTTCGAAGCGCAGCGCACGAAAAAAGAAGAAAGAAATGAGGGATTGACATGATCAATCCCTTCTTTTTTTCTCCCGCAGTTCCCGGAAGAATGATTTCATCATCTGGCTGCACTCCTCTCCCAGGACTCCGGTCGTAATATCCACCTGATGGTTAAACTCCTCCATCTGCAACAGGTTCAGGATGGAGCCTGCACAGCCGGCTTTGGGGTTCATGCAGCCGATCACCACCCGGTCCATCCGGGACTGGACAATGGCGCCGGAACACATCTGGCAGGGCTCCAGAGTCACATACAGCGTGCACCCTTCCAGCCGCCAGTCCCCCATCTTCCTGCTGGCCTTCCGGATGGCCGTCAGTTCCGCATGGGACAGAGTGTTCTTGTCAATGGTGCGCCGGTTGTATCCCCGCCCGATGATCTTATCCTGATATACGATCACACAGCCGATGGGCACCTCTCCGATAGCATAGGCTTTCTTCGCCTGCCGTATGGCTTCCCGCATGTATTTCTCATCTGTATCCATCTCTTCCTCCTTGATCCGGTCCCTATCTTCGCACCGGAACGCACCAGTAACCGAACTCTTCTTCCTCCTGGTCTTCCTGCGCCGGCAGATCAGAGATCCTTTCCGCCGGTATAAACTCTCCAAATCCAAACGCCCGGGCGGCGTTGGCCTCCTTCTCATGATAGATTCCGGGAACCCCCAGTTTCAGCTGTTCTCCGTCTTCGATCAGTAACAGGTGCCGGTAATTATAATATCCGTGGAGCAGAAAACTGTTATTGGACCATCTCCACTCGCACCGGGGCAGTTCTGCCAGGTCTTTCCGCTGGATCCTGCGGCCGCTGCAGCGCCTGCTCTCCCCGGACACCGGCTTTTCCTGCCCTTCCACAGAAACCTCCTCCGGCTCAGGCGCCACTTCCTCCGGAGCCTCCTCCCAGACTTTCATCCCGTTGACATCCACCGGCATGTCGTCCCACACTGCGGCGTACCGCCGTCCGCCCTCCGCCTCCAGGATCACTCCGTCGATCCGGGCATAATTCTCCGGAACTCCGGTATCTTCCCTGGTAAAGCGAAGCCGGTAGTTCACCGCCGGATTCACATTTTCCAGGATCCCCTGGGGAATCCCCACGCATTCCTTATCTGTCTCATAAAAAAGGTAGAGCCCAAGCTGCCGGTTCCCGGCGATCCGCAGTCCCTTTCCATGGATATGGACCAGGGTTGCTTCTTCCGTCTGCTCTACCCTTACAAACCCTACATTGCGGACTCTCTTTCCCTGCTCATACTCATACAGATAACGGATAAATTGTTTCAAACATCCACTTCCATTTCGGATCTATTTACCACAATCTATTCGGTCCGTCCGCAAAAAATACCTATACGATGGCTTTGATCTCCTGATACAGACGCTTAGCGTAGCTGTCCGTCATCCCGCAGATATAATCCGTCACCAGGAGAAGCCGCAGATACAGTTTTTCCTCCTCGCTCTTTCCCTGCGCGTGATAATGATAGGCATTCTTGTAATTGCTGGAGATAAAGGAAACCATCCGATTCTCGATAGTCCCCAGCTTCTCCCCGGGCACATCGTAACGGATCACCGCCCGGATGAATTTATCCATCAGGAAATCGATCATGGCGGATTCCGCCACCTCCATCCGGTAGATGGCGTCTGAGGTAAATACCTTGCGGAACGCCAGATCCCCCAGCAGATCCATCAGCTTCTCCCCGAAGGTCCGGTGGAAAAGGTCGTACCGGTATTCCCCTTTCATGATGGCATTGTAATTGGAAGTAAATCCAAAGGTAGCGCAGTTGATAAGGAATCCCTGCACCCGCACGATCCAGTTCTTGATGGCGTATTCCTCCGGATCTTCCACATGCCGCTCTCTGCCCCGCAGATACAACTCCTCCAGCTTGTCCGCCG
>NZ_DBGCJQ010000006.1:0-2657 GCF_048354975.1 Massilistercora timonensis
GATATTGTAAAATCAAGCGGACAGGATCTGATAGACGCGATCCTTGGATAAGGATGTTTTCGTATAGAAGAGAAGTAGGAGAGATAAGATGAGTAAACCGATCGTAGCTATCGTGGGAAGACCCAATGTAGGGAAATCCACGCTTTTCAACGCGCTGGCGGGAGAGAAGATCTCCATTGTCAAGGACACGCCGGGCGTGACCAGAGACCGGATCTATGCAGATGTGAACTGGCTGGACCGGGAATTTACCCTGATCGACACCGGGGGGATCGAGCCGGAGAGCAAGGATATCATCCTCTCGCAGATGCGGGAGCAGGCGCAGATTGCCATTGACACGGCAGATGTGATCATTTTTATCACAGACGTGCGCCAGGGACTTGTGGACGCGGATTCCAAGGTGGCGGATATGCTGCGCCGGTCCGGCAAGCCGGTGGTGCTGACGGTGAACAAGGTGGACAGCGCCCAGAAGTTTATGGCGGATGTCTATGAATTCTATAACCTGGGGATCGGAGACCCTATGCCTATCTCCGCCTCTGGCAAGACCGGGCTGGGAGATATGCTGGACGCAGTGATCGCCCATTTCCCGGAAGCTGAGGAAGGAGAAGGGGAGGACGAGCGTCCCCGTATTGCCATTGTGGGCAAGCCTAACGTGGGGAAATCTTCCATTATCAACAAGCTTCTGGGGGAGCAGCGGGTGATCGTGTCAGAGGTGGCGGGGACCACCCGGGACGCAGTGGATACAGATATCGTGCACAACGGGAAAGAGTATGTGTTTATTGACACGGCGGGACTGCGGCGAAAGAATAAGATTAAGGAAGAACTGGAGCGCTACAGTATCATCCGTACGGTAACCGCGGTGGAGCGGGCGGACGTGGTTCTGGTGGTGATCGACGCCACCGAGGGCGTTACCGAGCAGGATGCCAAGATCACCGGTATCGCCCACGAGCGGGGCAAAGGGATCGTGATCGTGGTGAACAAATGGGATGCCATTGAGAAAAACGACCGGACCATGCGGGAGTATGAGCAGGAGATCCGCCGGATCCTTTCCTTTGTACCCTATGCGGAGATCATGTATGTATCTGCCCAGACCGGGCAGCGGCTGCAGCAGATCTATGACCGCATCGACATGGTGATCGAGAATCAGACCATGCGGATCGCCACCGGCGTTCTCAATGAGATCATCATGGAGGCGGTGGCCATGCAGCAGCCCCCGTCAGATAAGGGAAAGCGTCTGAAACTCTATTATGCCACCCAGGTCGCGGTGAAGCCGCCTACCTTTGTGCTTTTTGTAAATGACAGGGAACTTATGCATTTTTCCTATACCAGATATCTGGAGAATAAGATCCGGGAGGCCTTTGGCTTCCGGGGGACTTCCCTGAAGTTTTTCGTGCGTGAGAGAAAGGGGAAGGAGAATTAGAGATGGAACGTCTGATTTGTGTGATCATCGGGTATGCCCTTGGATTGATCGAGACCGGTTATTTCTACGGGAAGCTGCACCATGTGGACATCCGGCAGAAAGGCAGCGGCAATGTGGGCACCACCAACGCTCTGCGGACGCTGGGATGGAAGGCAGGACTTGTCACCTTTCTGGGAGACTGTTTTAAATGTATCATCGCAGTGGTGATCGTACATCTGATCTATGGAAGGAACCATGCAGATATGGTTCCTATGCTGGCCATGTACGCAGGACTGGGAGCGGTGCTGGGGCACAACTATCCTTTCTATATGAAGTTCAAAGGCGGCAAGGGGATCGCGGTGACAGCGGGCATGATCGCCAGCACCACCAATATCTGGATGATCCTGATCTGTATCGCGGTGTTTGCAGGGACAGTGGCGCTCACCAGATATGTGTCGGTAGGATCTCTCGTGGTAGTCACCGTCTATATGATCGAGGTGATCGTGTGCGGGCAGATGGGAGGATACGGCGTTGAAGCAGGGTATCTCCACGAGATGTACGGGATCGCGGTTTTCCTGGTGCTTTCCGCATTCTTCAAGCACCGGGCCAATATCGGGAGATTATTAAACGGCACGGAGAATAAGCTCAGTGTCGGGAAAGAATCATAGAAGCCATACATAAAGGAGGAGATCAGCATGGCAAATGTAGGGATCATGGGTGCGGGAAGCTGGGGAACCGCCCTTGCGCTCCTGCTCCACAAGAACGGACATAAGGTTACGGTGTGGTCCATCAGCGAGGAAGAGGTGGAGATGCTCTCAAAGGAGCGGGAGCATAAGAGCAAGCTCCCGGGAGTGAAGCTTCCGGAGGATATGGAATTCACCAGCGACTTGGAGGCTGCGCTCACCGGGCGGGAGTTCATCGTAATGGCGGTTCCGTCGCCTTTTACCAGGAGCACGGCGAAAAAGATGTGCCCCTATATCAAGGAAGGACAGATCATCGTAGATGTGGCAAAGGGAATTGAAGAGAGCACACTGATGACTCTTTCCCAGCAGATCGAACAGGAGATCCCCCAGGCAGATGTGGCGGTGCTGTCCGGCCCCAGCCACGCGGAGGAAGTGGGACGGGGGCTTCCCACTACCGTGGTGATCGGCGCGAAGACCAAGAAGACGGCGGAGTATCTGCAGGGGATGTTCATGAGTGAAGTGTTCCGTGTCTATATCAGCCCGGATATCCTGGGAATGGAGCTGGGCGGCTCCCTGAA
>NZ_DBGCJQ010000007.1:0-4012 GCF_048354975.1 Massilistercora timonensis
TCCTCCTGGATCTTAGGATTCTCCTCCTGCCAGATCTGCATGGTCACCCCGATCACGTCATATCCTTCTTCTTTCAGCAGCCAGGCGGCCACAGATGAATCCACGCCGCCGGACATTCCTACTACTACCTTTTTTTTCTCCATTTTCGCTTCTAATATTCCTCGTCTTCCTCTTCTTCGCCTTCATGGATATCAGACTTGGGCTTTTCCAGTCCTTCGATCTCAATGCCGTTCTTCTGGGCGTAATCCCAGAGAGCCGCATGGATGGCCTCCTCCGCCAGGAGAGAACAGTGCACCTTCACCGGCGGCAGCCCGTCCAGTGCTTCCATCACCGCCTTGTTGGTCACCTTCATGGCCTCCTGTACGGATTTCCCTTTCACCAGTTCCGTGGCCATGCTGCTGGTAGCCACCGCGGCTCCGCAACCAAAGGTTTTAAATTTTGCATCCCGGATGATCTGGTTCTCATCCACATCCAGGTAGATCCGCATGATATCGCCGCACTTAGCGTTTCCCACAGTACCCACGCCGCTGGCATTCTCGATCTCGCCTACATTTCTGGGATGCTGAAAATGGTCCATAACTTTCTCTGTATACATATCGATTCCTCCTCGTCTTCTACTTCTGTTTCTTAATAAAGTCCTCATACAGCGGGGACATTTCCCGCAGTCTTGCCACGATCTCCTTCAGGCTGTCCACCACATAGTCGATCTCCTCCATGGTGGTCTCATGGCTTAACGTAAGCCTGAGGGACCCGTGGGCGATCTCATGAGGCAGGCCGATGGCCAGCAGCACATGGGATGGATCCAGAGATCCGGAGGTGCAGGCAGAACCGCTGGAAGCGCAGATCCCCTTGCTGTCCAGCAGGATCAGAAGCGACTCTCCTTCAATAAACTGGAAGCTGAAGTTGGCATTGTTGGGAAGCCGGTCCGTGGGATGTCCGTTAAGCCGGCAGTAGGGGATCTCCGTCAGCACCCGGTGGATCAGGTGATCCCGCAGCCCGGTCTCCTGCCGGCTCCGCGCTTCCATGGTGTCAGCCGCAAGGCGGGCCGCCGTCCCAAGCCCTACGATGCCAGGCACATTTTCCGTTCCTGCCCGGCGCTTCCGCTCCTGGCTGCCCCCGTGGATAAAGGACCGGATCTTCACACCTTTGCGGATATAAAGGAACCCGATGCCCTTGGGGCCGTTCAGCTTATGGCCGCTGGCGCTGAGCATGTCGATATGGCACTCGTCCACATTGATGGGCACATGTCCAAAGGCCTGGACCGCGTCGGTGTGGAACAGAATCCCCCGGTCATGGGCGATCTTCCCGATCTCTTTGATGGGCTGGATGGTGCCGATCTCATTGTTGGCAAACATCACCGAGATCAGAATGGTCTCCGGACGGATAGCCGCTTCCAGCTGATCCAGCTTCACTACTCCGTTCTCATCCACATCCACATAAGTCACTTCAAACCCGTGCTTCTCCAGAAACTGGGCAGAGTGAAGAATGGCGTGGTGCTCGATCTTCGTGGTGATGATGTGATTGCCCTTGTCCCGGTATGCTTCCGCAGTGGCCTTCAGCGCCCAGTTGTCGCTCTCCGTGCCGCCTGCGGTGAAATAGATCTCATTGCTTTTGGCGCCCAGCACTTCCGCGATGTTGTCCCTCTGCAGGTTGAGCGCTTCTTTATTGGCGGAAGCAAACCCGTAGACGCTAGACGGGTTTCCGTATTTCTCTGTAAAATAAGGAAGCATGGCTTCCACTACCTCCGGCGCCGTCTGGGTGGTCGCCGCGTTGTCCAGATAAATCAGTTTTTCCATATATGATCCTCCATTCTGGCTAATTGCCGCATTTTGGTTTCTCGTACTCCCCGGAAGGATTCAGTTCCCTGCTCTCTTCCACTAACTCATCCAGATGGATCTCCTCCACCGTCTGATTGATGCTGTCGTTAATCTTCTGCCACACATACTTGGTGACGCAGCCCCCGGCAGCCATACACTCCTCCTCATGAGAAAATGCCGGACATTTTACCGGTTCCAGGCTTCCTTCCAGCGCCCGGAGCACGTCGCCCACAGAGATCTCTGCCGCCGGCCTGGCCAGCACATACCCTCCGGAGGCTCCCCGGATGCTTTTGACCAGCCCCGCCTTCTTCATAAGGGCCACCAGCTGTTCCAGATACCGCTCGGAGATCTCCTGGCGGGCCGCGATGCTGCTGATGGAAACTGGCTCTGTCTCACTGTATCTTGCCAGGTCGATGATGGCTCTTAACCCATACCGCCCTTTTGTTGAGAGTTTCAAATGTTCACCTTCTTTTTTAATTCCTACTCTTTTACTAGGATTTCCAACAGTAGAATATCACCCCTTTTCCGTTCTGTCAAGGTGTTCCTGCAAATATACATAATAAAAAATCCCCTTCCAGGGGATCCTCCTGCGAGGTATCTATGTCCAGAAAACATCTCCTGCTCAAAGGCGCGTTCATTCTCACCCTGACCGGCTTCGCCACCCGGTTCATGGGGTTTTTCTTCCGGATCTTCTTAAGCCATACTTTCGGCGAGGAGGGCGTAGGGCTCTACCAGCTGATCTTTCCCGTCTATGCCCTTTGTTTCTCCCTGACCTGCTCCGGCATCCAGACCGCTCTCTCCCGCTGCGTAGCGGGAAGGATCGCCTCCGGCCGGGAAGAAGAGGCCCGGGAACTTCTGCGCGCCGCTATCCTTCTTACCCTGACCGCCTCCTGCTGCTGCGCTCTTTTCCTCCAGCGCTTCTCCGGGTGGATCGCCCAGACCTTCCTCCAGGAGCCCCGCTGCTCCCAGTTCCTTGTGATCCTCTCCTACGCTTTCCCCTTCGCCGCTCTCCACAGCTGCATCGTGGGATATTATCTGGGGCGCAGGTCCACCCGTGTCCCTGCCGTCTCCCAGCTGATCGAACAGGCGGTGCGGATCCTGTCCGTTTTCCTGTTCTGCCAGATCGGAATAAAGAGCGGCGCTCCCTTCGGGATCTCCGTCGCTGTGGCGGGCCTGGTCATGGGGGAGATCGCTTCCTCTGCCTACAGCCTGCAGATGCTCCATTCCAGGGAACCTTCCTCTCCCCGGAAGAAGCGCCCCTTCTCCCTTCCCCCCGTCAGATGGAGAGCGCTCCGGGAACTGGTATCCTTCTCCCTCCCTCTTACTGCCAGCCGGGTCTCACTTAACATCCTGCAAAGTGTGGAAGCTGTGTCCATCCCGCTCTGCCTGCAGGCCTACGGCATGACTTCCCAGGAAGCCTTAAGCATCTACGGCGTCCTTACCGGAATGGCCCTTCCCCTCATCCTCTTTCCGTCCGCCATCACCAATTCTTTATCCACCATGCTCCTTCCCACCGTGGCGCAGATCCAGGCAGCCCGCAACCGGCAGGGACTTGCCAGGATCATCCGCCAGTCTGTCTCCTCCTGCGTCCTGCTGGGGTGTCTGTGTCAGGTGACCCTGCTGGCCTTCGGGGAGTGGCTGGGCCGGTTCCTGTTCCACAGTCCTCTGGCCGGCAGCTTCATCCTGACCCTGTCCTGGATCTGCCCCTTCCTCTACGTCAACAATACCCTTGTAAGCATCCTGAACGGACTGGGCAAAACTGTCCGCACCTTTCTTATCAACGCCTCCAGCCTGGCTCTGCGGATCGGCGGCGTCTTCTTCTTGATCCCGGTCTTTGGCATAAAAGGATACCTGTGGGGTCTGCTGGCAAGCCAGATCTGGGTGTTCGGGATCTGTCTTCTCTGCCTTCCAGGCAGGAAAAAAGCGGACCAGAGAGATTCCTGACCTCTCTGGCCCGCTTTTTCTCCCGGCTATTTACAGAAGATACCACCGGACCGCCTCCTGTGCCGCGCTTCTCACGCTCACCCCTGCCACCGACTCTGCCGCAAGGATGTCTACCCGGCCGATCTCCTTTCCATCCAGCGTATAGACAGCCTCCCCCACCTTTTCTCCCTTCTTCACCGGAGCAGCCCGGTCTGTCACCGGTTCTTCCTTCCGCTCTATGGCGCTTAGGTCCGCTCCGGCGGTGTCCAGAT
>NZ_DBGCJQ010000008.1:0-40539 GCF_048354975.1 Massilistercora timonensis
TATGGGGTATGTGGATTATTTCCTGATCGTGTGGGATTTCATCCGCTACGCCAGGGACCACGGCATTATGGTGGGACCGGGACGGGGGTCTGCCGCGGGGAGTATCGTGGCCTACTGCCTGGAGATCACCAGCATCGATCCCATCAAGTATCAGCTGCTCTTTGAGCGGTTCCTGAACCCGGAGCGGGTGTCCATGCCGGATATCGACGTGGACTTCTGCTTCGAGCGGCGGCAGGAAGTCATTGATTATGTGGTGCGCAAATACGGAAGCGACCGGGTGGTGCAGATCGTCACCTTCGGTACTCTGGCGGCCCGGGGCGTGATCCGGGATGTGGGACGGGTGATGGATCTGCCCTACGCCTTTGTGGACAGCATTGCCAAGATGGTGCCTCAGGAACTGAACATTACCCTGGAGCGGGCCCTGAAGATGAGCCAGGAACTGAAGAAATCCTATGAGGAAGATCCACAGGTGCGGGAACTGATCGATATGTCCATGCGCCTGGAAGGGCTTCCCAGACATACGTCCATGCATGCGGCAGGAGTGGTCATCAGCCAGAAGGCCATCGATGAGTATGTGCCCCTGTCCCTTGGGTCAGACGGCTCTGTGACCACTCAGTTCACCATGACCACTCTGGAGGAACTGGGGCTTCTGAAAATGGATTTCCTGGGCCTCAGAACCCTGACGGTGATCCAGGACGCAGCCCGGCTGGCGGAGAAAAGCGCAGGCCATCCCATTGACATCAACCAGATCGACTATAATGACAAGGCGGTGCTGGATTCCATCGGAACCGGGAGGACCGACGGCGTCTTCCAGCTGGAGAGCGCCGGGATGAAAAGCTTCATGAAAGAACTGAAGCCCCAGAGCCTGGAGGATATCATCGCCGGGATCTCCCTGTACCGTCCAGGCCCTATGGATTTCATTCCCAAGTATATCAAGGGAAAGAACAACGTGGATTCCATCACCTATGACTGCCCCCAGTTAAAGCCCATCCTGGAACCTACCTACGGCTGTATCGTCTATCAGGAGCAGGTGATGCAGATCGTGCGGGATCTGGGGGGATATACCCTGGGCCGGAGCGACCTGGTGCGCCGGGCCATGTCCAAGAAAAAGGGCGATGTGATGCAGAAAGAGCGGCAGAACTTCGTCTACGGCAACCCGGAGGAAGGGGTGCCGGGCTGTGTGTCCAACGGCATTGACGAGAAGACAGCCAACAAGATCTATGATGAAATGATCGATTTCGCCAAGTACGCTTTTAATAAATCCCACGCCGCCGCCTATGCGGTGGTGGCCTATCAGACCGCCTGGCTGAAATATTATTATCCGGTGGAGTTTATGGCGGCCCTTATGACTTCCGTTATCGACAATCCGGGGAAAGTGGCGGAATACATCTATACCTGCCGGCAGATGGGGATTGGGATCCTTCCTCCGGACATCAATGAAGGAGTGGGGAATTTCTCCGTGGACGGCAGGAATATCCGCTATGGCCTGGCGGCCATCAAGAGCATTGGCCGGCCGGTGATCGAGTCCCTGATCCGGGAGCGGGAGAGGGGCGGCAAATTCCGCAGCCTGAAGGATTTCATTGAACGGATGTCCGGGAAGGAAGTAAACAAAAGGACCATCGAGCACTTTATCAAATCCGGGGCTTTCGACAGCCTGGGCGGCACCAGGAAGCAGTTCATGGTGGTTTATATCCAGCTTATGGATCAGGTGAACCAGGAGCGGAAATACTCCATGACCGGACAGATGTCTCTCTTCGACCTGGTAGGAGAAGAAGAGAAGGCGGAGTTTGACACCCAGATGCCGGATGTGGGAGAGTATGAGAAGGAGACCAGGCTTTCCTTTGAGAAGGAAGTGCTGGGCGTCTACTTAAGCGGCCATCCCATGGAGGAGTATGAAGAGCGGTGGCGGAAAGGGATCACCCGCACTACTCTGGATTTCCAGCTGGATGAAGAGACCGGGCGGACCAGAGTCCACGACGGCGTCAAGGAGACTGTCGGCGGGATCATCGCCGGGAAGACTATTAAATATACCAAGAACAATAAGACCATGGCCTTCCTCACCATTGAGGATCTGGCGGGGACGGTGGAAGTGGTGGTATTCCCCAGAGATTATGAGAAGTACCAGCAGTATCTTACCGAGGAGAACAAAGTCTTCGTCCGGGGAAGAGTATCCGAGGAGGACGACGCGGCCAGTAAGCTGATCTGCGAAGCGGTGATCCCCTTTGATCAGACCAGGAAAGAGCTGTGGCTGCAGTATGAAGCCAAGGCGGATTTCCTCTCCCGGGAACAGGAGCTTTATGAAATGCTGGGAGATTCGGAAGGAGACGACCAGGTGGTGATCTACTGCAGGAAGGAACGGGCGGTGAAGCGGCTGCCTCAGGGTAGAAATATCCACATTGACAGTATTATTTTGAACAGATTGACGAATTATCTGGGTGAATCTTGTGTAAAAGTGATAGAAAAACCCATTGAAAACCCAAGATAATTCATGTACAATGAAGCACGAGATTAAGAAACAAGACTTAACACGAATACGAATAACGGAGGGAATCAATATGTCAGACAAGATCATTCGTACAATCGGTGTGTTGACCAGCGGAGGAGACGCCCCGGGCATGAATGCGGCGATCCGTGCGGTTGTCCGTACAGCACTGGGAAAAGGTCTGAAAGTCAGAGGAATCCGGCGTGGTTATCAGGGACTGTTAAATGAAGAGATCATAGATATGTCCGCAAGAGATGTGTCAGACACTATCCAGCGGGGAGGTACTATTCTCCAGACGGCGCGCTGCCAGGAGATGCGTACCGAGGAAGGGCAGCAGAAGGCGGCTGCCATCTGCAAGAAATACAGCATCGACGGCCTGGTAGTCATCGGAGGAGACGGATCCTTCGCCGGCGCGCAGAAGCTGGCCAACTTCGGGATCAACACCATCGGGATCCCGGGAACCATCGATCTGGATATCGGATGTACCGAGTATACCATCGGCTTTGACACAGCTGTGAATACAGCGATGGAGGCCATTGACAAGGTAAGAGATACTTCTACTTCCCATGAGCGCTGCTCCATCATCGAGGTTATGGGAAGAGACGCGGGATACCTGGCGCTGTGGTGCGGTATCGCCAACGGGGCGGAGCGCATCCTGATGCCGGAGGAGCATGATTACGATGAGGCCGCTATCGTGGCGGACATCCAGGAGTGCCGGAAGCGTGGCAAGAAGAACTACATCATCATCAACGCAGAGGGAATCGGCGACTCCATGAATATGGCAAAAAGGATCGAGGAAGCCACCGGAATGGAGACCAGAGCTACTGTTCTGGGCCACATGCAGCGTGGAGGAAGCCCCACCTGTAAGGACCGGGTATATGCATCCATCATGGGAGCGATGGCAGTAGACCTTCTGATCGAAGGAAAGACCAACCGGGTAGTGGGATACAAACACGGCCAGTATGTAGACTTTGACATCGACGAGGCCCTGAGCATGAAGAAGGCGATCCCTGCATATCAGTACGAGATCGCGAAACAGCTGGCCCTTTAATAGCAGAAGAGACGCTTATGACAAAAGAAGTATTGCTGTCGATCTCCGGCCTTCACTACGATGTGCCGGCAGAGTCGGCGGAGGAAGAAAATGAGCCCATAGAAGTCATCACCCCGGCCACCTATTACTACAAAAACGGGAAACACTATATCATCTATGAAGAGCTGGTAGAGGGACTTCCAGGGAGCATCAAGAACAAGGTGAGGATTTCCGATGGGATGCTGGAGATCATCAAGAGCGGCATTTCCAATTTCCACATGGTCTTTGAGAAAGACAAGATCAACATGACCCAGTACGAGACGCCTTACGGAGAATTGCTGGTAGGGGTGTACACCAGGGACATGAAGATGGATATCCAGGAGAATGAGATGGATATCCGCATCCTTTACGATCTGGATATTAACGGAGAGAAAGTGGCGGATTCAGAGATCACCATGAGCGTGAGGGCAAAACAGGAATAAAGATAAGAGCAGGAGGCAGCTTTGCGGCAGGCGCGCAGAGGGCCTCCTGTTTTTTTAAGGGACGGGTTTTGGATTTTGGATATAAAACTCTGACGGAAGTAGACAACCCCGGGTGTAAATGCTAAAATGATAGTAGCGAGTTCAAAATTCAAAATTCAAAGGAGACGTGAAAATCATGAAAATTGCAATTGGATGTGATCCTAACGCACAGCAGGCAAAAGAAGAACTGATGAAGTTCATCGAGGCAAAAGGCTACGGCGAGATGACAGATTTTGGAAGTGAAGATCCCATCTACGCCAACACAGCGATCCGGCTGGCTGAGGCGGTAGCGGCAGGCGAGTATGACAGAGGGATCCTGATCTGCGGGACCGGTATCGGCGTATCCATCGCAGCCAACAAGGTAAAAGGCGCTTACGCGGCATTGCTGTCCGATGTATATTCTGCTCAGAGAGCGCGCTTAAGCAATGACGCCAACATTGCATGTATGGGAGCTTTTACTTCCGGAAGCAAGGAGAGAGAGCTGATGACAGAAGCCTTCCTGACCAACGAGTTTGTGCCGGGATGTTCTTCTCAGCCGAAGGTAGACGCATTCGTAGAGTACGATAAGAACCGATAGAAAAGAAAGAAGAGACAGCAAAAAAGCGGGCATATGCCCGCTTTTTTGTCGTTGATGAGATCGGAAAGGAGGATCCCCGACGAGGGGTTGAGGTGTTTATTTTTGTATTTCCGTCAGAGAACACTCCTCTCCAGATCTCTACTACGGTAACCTTACCGGGTAGCCGCCCCGATAGAAGACCGAATAAGCCGATCGAATTTGTCTGCCTGCCATGCGGCGCGTCCTGTGAATAATCCGTCAATGGAAGGCTGAACGATCAGTTCTTCACAGTTGCCTGGATTGACGCTTCCGCCGTAGAGAACCGGGATGTCATCACCGGCTTCTCCAAAGATCTCCCTGAGACAGGCCTTGATCACCTTGTGCATCTTTTCTGCGTAGTCCGCGGTGGCAGGAGTTCCGTTGACGCCGATGGACCACACCGGTTCATAGGCAACCCAGATCTTGGGGACCTGGGAAACCGGTACGCCGTGGAACCCGATCTTAAGCTGGGTCCGCAGCACTTCCGGACTGATGCCGAATTCCTTCTCCTCGCCGGTCTCGCCGATGCACAGGAGAGCGGTAAAGCCGTGATCAAGAGCGGCTTTTACCTTTTTATTTTCTTCCACATCCGTCTCGCCGAATACATGGCGGCGCTCCGAATGACCGATCATGACAAGATCCAGACCCAGCTCTTTCAGCATGAGCGGAGAGATCTCTCCGGTAAACTGTCCTTCTTCTTCCCAGCACATATTCTGCGCGCCCAGTTTGATATACTGGCGGTCGTAACAGTGGGAAGCGCTCTCCAGCGTAGTGAAGGACGGGATGATGAAAAGCTCGATCTCTTCCCGGCTTAAGTCCTTGGTGTAGTCAGCCAGGGCCTTCAGATACTCAGTGGTATCCTTGATATTCTTGTACATCTTCAGGTTGCTTCCAAAATATAATTTCTTCTTCATGTCGCGCTCCTTCTAGAAACCTGATCTTCTGCTGAAAATATTATACTTGATAGAAAGAGAAAATTCAATCTGGGAAAATAAATTTCGTGATTTCCCATAAAAAAATCCTGCATATACTGGTAAGAAAGATGAACCATAGGAGGATACCTATGCCTTATTCGATCATGCTGGACGCCGGACACGGAGGACGGGATCCGGGAGCAGTATACAACGGACGGCAGGAGAAGGACGACACCCTGGCGCTTACCCTGGCGGTGGGGGAGATCCTGCAGAACAACGGGATCGATGTGGAGTATACCAGGACCACAGATGTGTATGAGACGCCATTTGAGAAGGCGATGGAGGCCAACAACGCAGGAGTGGATTTCTTCGTGTCCATCCACAGGAATTCCTTCCCCACAGATAACGAAGTGTCCGGTGTGGAAACGCTGGTGTACGATCTGTCCGGCCTGAAGTACCAGGTTGCCCAGGACATTGCCCAGCAGCTGGAAGCCGTCGGATTCGTGAACCTGGGCGTGAAGGCCAGGCCGGGACTTGTGGTGCTGCGAAGGACCGCAATGCCGGCAGTGCTTGTGGAGGCCGGATTTCTCAATTCCGACGTGGACAATCAGCTGTTTGACGATCATTTCCAGGATATTGCCCAGGCCATTGCCAGGGGGATCCTGGACGGCCTGAGCGCCGGCGGGGCGCTGGAAGGAGGGGAAGCTCCGGAATACCGGATCCAGACAGGGCTGTTCCGGAACTGGACTTATGCCAGGAGGATGGAAAATGAACTGCTGGAGGAGGGATTCCCGGCCTTTGTAGACGATACGGGCCAGTATCTCAGCGTCCAGGTGGGACCCTACCAGACGCTTGTCCAGGCGGCGGAGGAGGAACAGAAGCTTAGGAGCGCAGGCTACCAGACCCTGATCATCCGCTGACAGGGCGGGG
The DNA here is from genome assembly GCF_048354975.1 of Massilistercora timonensis. NCBI lineage: Bacteria > Bacillati > Bacillota > Clostridia > Eubacteriales > Massilistercora > Massilistercora timonensis. The sequence goes on from NZ_DBGCJQ010000008.1 coordinate 6,473, forward strand.
AGAAGATTTTACCTGATTTTTGCAGAAGCAGATCCTGTGTCTTAACAGAAGGCAACTATAATGGGGACAGTAATGAGAGGAAAGAAGTTGCTGCGAGGAAGGGAGATAGAGAGATGTTGCTTTTATGGAATATGGTAAAACGTTTTTTTGATGAGGACTGGACGGCAGGTGTGTTCCTGGCGGCGAATGTGTTTCTCTGGACGGCGTTAAGCTGCGGGGTGGGAATGTTGTTCTGTATGGTAGCCGCAGGCGCGGAAGCGGCAAGCTGCGCAGCCAATGTGCTGTGTATGTCCATCTACGCCGGGATCATTGTGGGATTGTTCGGCGGGATCTGGTTTCTGTTTCGCAGACAGTCGTAGATTTTCCATCCCGTTTATGCTAAGATGTTTCCAGAAAAAAGGAGGAAACAGGGATGGCAGAACGGATGGGATTTCAGGGAAAACTAAGAGAAGTGCTGGGCTTTGCCAGGGAGCGGGAAGACCATCTCCTGGCGGAAGACGTGGAGAAGTTCTTTGAGGAGGAGGGGCTGTCCCCGGAGCAGATGGAACTGGTCTTTCAGTATCTGACGGAGCAGGGGATCGAAGTGAAGGGATATGCGCCCTCTAAAGGAACCGCCCGGGAGGCGGGGGAGGAAGAAGCAGACTTAAGCCCGGAAGAGGAACGGTATCTGGAGACTTACCGGCAGGAGATCGAAGCGCTGGAAGAAGCGGGTGATAAGACGCTGGCCCGCCGCCTGACAGAAGTGGTGGAAGAGGCGGTGAAACTGCAAAGAGGCGAGGTGTTCCTGGGAGATCTGATCCAGGAAGGGAACATGCGTCTTGTGATGCTGCTGGAGGAAGATCCGGAGAAGGAAGAAGAAGCACGGCGGGTCACGGTGCGCAGCGCCATGGAAGAATTCATAGCCTCCAGCGGAGAGGTGCGTCGCAGAGACCGGCAGATGGTCCGGAAAGTCACAGACTTAAATAATACAGTCAAAGCCATGGAAGAAGAGGAAGGGAGGAAAGTGACCCTTGACGAGGCGGCCGGGAGGCTTGGGATCACCCGGCAGGAAGCAGAACAGATCTGGAAGCTGACATCGGAAGAAGAAGCATAGGAAAGACAAATTCCTGTCCTTGTGTTTTCGGAATGAATGAGCTATAATAAGGAAAGCAAATATCAAGGCGGCGCCGGACATTACACGGGAATGCCGGGCGGCAGAGGAATTGGAGGAATTATCTTATGTTAGTATCAGCAAAAGACATGCTTGAAAAAGCGGTAGCCGGCCACTATGCAGTTGGTCATTTCAACATCAATAACCTGGAGTGGACGAAAGCCATCCTGACAGCGGCCGAGGAGTGCAAGTCCCCGGTGATCCTGGGTGTATCTGAAGGCGCAGGCAAGTACATGACAGGTTATAAGACCGTAACCGAGATGGTGAAGGCGATGACAGAGGAGATGAACATCACAGTTCCGGTAGCGCTTCACCTGGATCACGGCAGCTATGAAGGATGTAAGAAGTGCATCGAGGCCGGATTCTCTTCTATTATGTTTGACGGATCTCATTATCCCATCGAAGAGAATGTAGCCAAGACCAAAGAACTGATCGCCATCTGCCGGGAGAAGGGAATGTCCCTGGAGGCAGAGGTAGGAGCTATCGGCGGCGAGGAAGACGGCGTGATCGGCCAGGGCGAATGCGCAGATCCCAAGGAATGTAAGATGATCGCAGACCTTGGCGTAGATATGCTGGCAGCAGGAATCGGAAATATCCACGGAAAATATCCGGCAAACTGGGCAGGCTTAAGCTTTGAGACACTGGATGCCATTCAGCAGCTGACAGGCGATCTTCCGCTGGTACTTCACGGCGGTACCGGAATCCCGGACGACATGATCAAGAAGGCCATCAGCCTGGGCGTTGCCAAGATCAATGTAAATACCGAGTGCCAGCTTGCATTTGCGGATGCGACACGGAAGTATATCGAGGCAGGCAAAGATCTGGAAGGCAAGGGATTTGACCCGCGTAAACTTCTCAAACCGGGATTCGACGCGATCGTTGACAAGGTAAAAGAGAAGATGGAACTGTTTGGTTCCGTAGGAAAAGCGGAATAACAGAGAGCAAAGCGTTCCGGCGTACAAGTTGGAACGCTTTTCCTTGTACAGCAGTTGATTCTATAGAAGAAAGGACAGGCGAGGAATGGGAGAAGCATTTAATGTAGCTGATATTTTTGGAGAAGACGTGTTTAATGATACCGTGATGCAGGAGCGGCTTCCGAAGAAGGTCTATAAGGATCTGAAGCAGACCATCGAGGAGGGGAAGGAACTGGACTCCGCAACGGCGGATGTGATCGCCCACGAGATGAAGGAGTGGGCCATCGAGAAGGGGGCGACCCATTATACCCACTGGTTCCAGCCTCTTACCGGCGTGACTGCGGAGAAACACGATTCCTTTATCTCTGCGCCGCTGGAGAACGGAAAGGTGCTGATGAGTTTCTCCGGCAAGGAACTGATCAAGGGAGAGCCGGACGCGTCCTCTTTCCCGTCCGGAGGGCTGCGGGCCACATTCGAGGCAAGAGGCTATACCGCCTGGGACTGTACGTCCCCGGCCTTTGTGCGTCATGACGCGGCGGGCGCCACGCTGTGTATCCCTACTGCATTCTGTTCTTACACCGGAGAGGCGCTGGATCAGAAGACTCCGCTTCTGCGGTCCATGGAAGCCATCGGGGAGCAGTCCCTGCGGCTGATCCGGCATTTCGGCAATACCACGTCAAGGAAGGTAACTCCCATGGTGGGAGCGGAGCAGGAATATTTCCTGGTGGATGCGGAGAAGTTTATGCAGAGAAAGGACCTGATCTACACAGGACGGACTCTGTTTGGAGCCATGCCGCCGAAAGGCCAGGAGCTGGACGACCATTACTTTGGAACTATCCGCCAGAGGATCGCTGCATTTATGCGGGACGTGAATGTAGAGCTGTGGAAGGTGGGCGTGACCTCCAAGACCCAGCACAATGAAGTGGCGCCGGCCCAGCATGAACTGGCGCCCATCTATGCCAAAGCCAACGTGGCAGTGGACCACAACCACCTAGTAATGCAGACCATGAAGCGGGTGGCCGGCCAGCACGGGATGAAGTGTCTCTTCCATGAGAAGCCTTTCGCCGGAGTCAACGGTTCCGGCAAGCATAACAACTGGTCTCTGACTACAGACGACGGTAAGAACCTTCTGGATCCGGGCAAGACGCCTCATGAGAATATCCAGTTCCTGCTGGTGCTCACCTGTATCCTGAAGGCGGTGGACGAGCATGCGGATCTTTTGAGAGAATCTGCGTCAGATCCGGGAAATGATCATCGTCTGGGCGCCAACGAAGCGCCTCCGGCCATTATCTCCGTATTCCTGGGCGAGCAGCTGGAGGATGTGATCGACCAGCTGGTGAGCACGGGAGAGGCCACTCACAGTATCAAGGGCGGCAAGCTGAAGACCGGCGTGCGGACGCTGCCGCAGCTGGCCCGGGACGCCACAGACCGGAACCGTACGTCGCCATTTGCATTTACCGGCAATAAATTTGAGTTCCGTATGGTGGGATCCAGAGACTCTGTCGCAAGCCCCAATGTGGTCCTTAATACCATCGTGGCGGAGGCCTTCGCGGAGGCCTGTGATGTGCTGGATGAGGCGGAAGACTTCGAGATGGCGGTCCATGACCTGATCAAGAAATACGCTACCGAGCACCAGAGGATCATCTTCAACGGCAACGGATATTCCGATGAATGGGTGGAAGAGGCCGAGAGAAGAGGCCTTCCCAATATCCGCTCCATGGTGGAGGCCATCCCGGCTCTCACCACAGAGAAGACGGTGGAGATGTTTGAGCGGTTCCATGTGCTGACCAGGGCGGAACTGGAGTCCAGGGCAGAGATCCGTTATGAGAATTACTCCAAGGCCATTAACATCGAGGCGCGTACCATGATCGATATGGCCAGCAAGCAGTTTGTCCCGGCCTTTGTCAAATACACCAGATCCCTGGCGGATACGGTGAACGCAGTCCGGGAGGCCGGCGCGGACACCACTGTTCAGGCGGAGATCCTGAACGAGGTGACAAAGCTTCTGGGAGAGACCAGGGAAGCGCTGGCGGCCCTTACCAAGGTTACGGAAGAAGCCATGGAGAAATCGGAAGGAGAAGAGCGGGCGAGGTTCTATTACTTTGAAGTGACGCCTGCCATGGAACGGTTAAGAGCGCCGGTGGACCGGCTGGAGATGATCGTGGACAAAGAGGCGTGGCCGATGCCGTCCTACGGAGATCTTCTTTTTGAAGTATAATATAACAGGAGGGACCAGATGACCAAACGGGAATTTCTGGAGAAACTAAGAGCCGCGCTGGCAGAGGATCTGGGCAGCGCGGCGGTGCAGGAGCAGGTTGCTTTCTACCGGCAGTATATTGAAGATGAAGTGAGAAAAGGAAGAAGCGAGGAGACGGTGACGGCGGAACTGGGAGATCCCTGGGCCATTGCCCGCACCCTTATTGATTCTGCAGAGATGCAGGGGAATGCCGGGGGAGCTTACGACTATGAGCCGGAGCGCCAGAGCCGGACGGATTACCGTGAGGACGCCCATATCCATGTGTTCGGGTTCGATACCTGGTGGAAGAAGCTGCTTCTGATCCTGGGCGTAGTGGGGATCCTCCTTCTGGTGATCGCGGTGATCGGAGGGATCTTCAGCCTGCTGCTGCCCATCCTGGTCCCGCTGGTACTGATCTCGCTGATCTTCCGTCTGCTGGACGGACGAAAATAGAAGAGCAAAGTAAAAGACCGATGGGGGAGCCATCGGTCTTTTGAGGGGAGTATAAATAATTAATAAGGGGTTGTAGAAAGTATCCTTTCTACATGACTTAGTATAATATAGGCGGGGGCAAAAAGCAAGGAAAAGTTTAAAAAAATCTTAATATATTTGTTTCGGCATTTTTGTGAAAAAGATACATAAAAACTTCCTCCGGGGACATAATAACCGCGTAACCAAAAAGACGAGGAGGAATTCAAATGGCTAAGAACACCAATACAACGGATCAGAATTCTAGAAACAAAAACAGCGCGAAACAGAACGCAGGCAAGCAGAATTCAATGAACCGGAACGGGGCCGGACAGAATACGTCCAACCGGAACAGCACAGGAACTGACAGCGAGCACAACGGCTACTAGGACAAGGTTTTACAGAAGGCGGGAGACATGCAGAAAAAAGCATGTCTCCCGCCTTCTTGTCTCACAGAAAATCCGATTGACAAAGACCGGGAGCGGGAGATAAGATAAAGAAAGGGATTTGCCCTGGAATGGACGAGAAAATGGAGAAAAACCTATGACAGATAAAGTGGAACTGATCGCGCCCTGCCATTTTGGGCTGGAAGCGGTCCTGAAGCGCGAGATCCAGGATCTTGGGTATGAGATCACGGAAGTAGAGGACGGAAGAGTGACCTTCAAGGGAGACATTGCCGCTGTCTGCCGGGCCAACCTGTTTCTCAGGACGGCGGAGCGGGTCCTTGTGAAGGCGGGAAGCTTCCGGGCGGAGAGCTTTGAGGAACTGTTTGAGGAGACGAAGAAGATTCCGTGGGAGGAATATATCCCAAGAGACGGGAAGTTCTGGGTCTCCAAGGCTGCCTCAGTAAAGAGCAGGCTTTTCAGTCCGTCAGATATCCAGTCGATCATGAAGAAGGCCATGGTGAAGCGGCTGGGTGAACACTACCATATGGAGTGGTTCCCGGAAGACGGCGCTTCCTATCCGGTGCGGGTGTTCTTGAAGAAAGATATTGTGACGGTGGGACTTGATACTTCCGGGGTATCGCTTCATAAGCGGGGATACCGGGAAGTGTCCGGGAAGGCGCCGATCACCGAGACGCTGGCGGCGGCCCTGATCCTTCTGACGCCGTGGAAGGGAGACCGGATCCTTGTGGATCCTTTCTGCGGAAGCGGGACCTTCCTTATTGAGGCGGCTATGATGGCAGCAGATATCGCCCCTGGTATGAACCGTTCCTTTACCGCGGAGGAGTGGACCAATTTCATTCCGAAAAAAGCCTGGTATGAGGGTGCGGATGAGGCGGCCTCCCGGATCCGGATGCCCTCTGATACGGATATCCAGGGATATGATGTGGATGGGGATGTGATACGGATCGCAAGGCGTAATGCCAGGGAAGCGGGAGTGGAGGAACTGATCCATTTCCAGGAACGGGATGTGCGGGACTTGCGCCACCCTAAGAAATATGGATTTATCATCACCAATCCGCCCTACGGAGAGCGGCTGGAGGAGAAGGAAGCGCTGCCGGATCTGTATCGCGCCTTTGGTGAGAGTTTCCGGAAGCTGGACTCCTGGTCGGCCTACATGATCACCTCCTACGAGGACGCAGAGCGGTATTTTGGCCGGAAGGCGGATAAGAACCGGAAGATCTATAATGGGATGCTGAAGACTTACTTCTATCAGTTCCCGGGGCCCAAGCCGCCCCGGAGAGGATAGGAAGAGACACACAAGGAAGGAGCGGCAGAATGCGGACAATTATTTTTGCTACAGGCAATGAACATAAGATGGTGGAGATCCGGATGATCCTGGAAGGGCTGGGCGCCCGGATCCTGTCACAGAAGGAAGCAGGGATCAAGGCGGATGTGGTGGAGGATGGATCCACCTTCGAGGAGAACGCTCTGATCAAGGCCGGGGAGGTCGCCCGGGCGGCGGCGCAGATACCGGAGTATCAGGACGCGGTGGTACTGGCGGACGATTCCGGGCTGGAGATCGATTATCTCAATAAGGAGCCGGGGATCTACTCTGCCCGGTATCTGGGAGAAGACACTTCCTATGATATTAAGAACAACGCGCTTCTGGAGCGGATGGCGGGAGTGCCGGACGAAGAGCGGACCGCCCGGTTTGTATGCGCCATCGCGGCAGTATTCCCGGGAGGGGAATCGGAAGTGGTGCGGGGCACCATGGAAGGCCGGGTGGGCTATGAGATCGCCGGGGAGAACGGATTTGGCTATGATCCCATCTTCTACCTGCCGGAATTTGGCTGCACCAGCGCCCAGCTTGCGCCGGAGAAGAAGAATGAATTAAGTCACAGAGGAGAAGGCCTTCGGAAGATGCGGGAGATCCTGCTGAAGAAATGGGAGAGGGAAGATGAAGATACTGATCGTAAGTGATACCCACAAATCACATGGGAACCTGGAGAAAGCGATCCAGGACGCCGGACGGATCGATATGCTGATCCACCTGGGAGATGTGGAGGGCGCGGAGGATTATATCCGGGCCCTGGTGGACTGTCCGGCCCATATCCTGGGCGGGAACAATGACTTTTTCTCCGATCTTCCCAGGGAAGAAGAGTTCTTCGTGGACGGGCTTCACCTGTTCATCACCCACGGCCACTACTATTATGTGTCCATGGGGGAGGATCATCTGAAGGAAGAAGCCAGGGGGCGGGGAGCGGATATCGTGATGTACGGCCATACCCACAGACCATCTATCACAAGAGAGAAGGACCTTACTGTGGTCAACCCCGGAAGCATCGCTTACCCCCGGCAGGAGGGCAGAAGGGGAACCTATGTGCTGATGGAGACAGACGAAAACGGAAAGGCGGAATTTGCGTTAAAATACGTCTAGAAACAGCGTCTAGAAACAGGGTTTTGAAAAATAAAAAAAGTTGTTGACAACCCGGAACCCATGCTATATAATATATCTTGTGTCACGGAGACGGGCATGCAGTGGCAGGAATAAAATATGAACGGGGTGTGGCTCAGCTTGGCTAGAGCGCCTGGTTTGGGACCAGGAGGTCGCAGGTTCAAATCCTGTCACCCCGATATTTATGCGGGTGTAGTTCAATGGTAGAACACTAGCCTTCCAAGCTAGATACGTGGGTTCGATTCCCATCACCCGCTTTCTTAAGGCCCTGAAACAGGGAATTAAGATGGCGACGTTCCAAAGCAGAACGGGCTTGTGAGTCTGTAGCTCAGCTGGATAGAGCAACGGCCTTCTAAGCCGTAGGTCGAGGGTTCGAATCCCCCCAGGCTCGTTAGGAGCACAACAATTGAATAAGGTGGTGCTTCGCCGGTTTACGCCGGCAGGTATATATATGGTGGGTATGGTGCAGTTGGTTAGCGCGCCAGATTGTGGTTCTGGATATCATGGGTTCGAGTCCCATTACCCACCCTCTTTTTTTATCTATTTTCAGAAAAAGCCCTGGCCGGACTGCCGGGGTGTTTGATTATTGGGCTATCGCCAAGCGGTAAGGCACAGGACTTTGACTCCTGCATTCGTTGGTTCGAATCCAACTAGCCCAGTTTCGGGCGTGTAGCTCAGGTGGTAGAGCACTTGACTTTTAATCAAGTTGTCCGGGGTTCGAATCCCCGCACGCTCATGTGTGAAAAACAGCGGAGATCCAATCTTTTAACGGATTCCGCTGTTTTTTTGGTATTCAAAAGATATTGTGTGGCATAGTAAAAGACACCCACACAAATGTATGCGTGAGTGCCTTTCAACCATAATCAATATGGTTCTCTCCGTAGAAGTATATTACTATATAACTATGAATATTACAATATATTAAAATAGTTTTTTTTAACCAGTTTAATAGCTGTTCAAAGGGGTAAAATTTACTATTTCAATGTGTTTGGGTATATTTGCGCGCAATAGTTATGGCGGAAGTTATGGCCTGTCAACCCCAGGATAGGTCCATTAGACACCTCATTCATCTTTCGCAGTATCCATTTGCCGTCAAATGATATCGTGTCTCCGATTTCAGCCATCTGACCATCAACCCTCACTCTTTTCAGATTCTCAGCTCTGTCTATAATGTAATAGACAAATACCACCAACCATAAACAACCGGTGGTATTAATTCATAAACTCTAATATTTGTCCAAGCATGTCGCCCGCACCACTATCTTCAAATTCCTGCCTTTCTTCATTTGTTGCGCTATTCCAGACTTCATCTACTTCTTTATTTAATTCTAACCATTTCTTATCTGTCATGTCTTTGCCAAAAATAATGCTTTCCAATTCTTTAAGACTTCTAGACATTTTTAATCTCTCCTATTAACTCTAAAATACGCTCTCCTGTTTGTAATGTCCTCTCTAACAAGTCTTCCAACATTTCTTTTAGGTTTGTATATAAATCATCTTTATCATCTATCTCTAGCATATCCTTCTTTCCGTTTTTTTTCAACCGGTCCCACTCCTCCGTGGCGCCGCCCTTACTCAAAAAGTCCAGCCATTCTTTATAATCTTCACTGTCCTCATAGGCAGATTTAAAGATAAAAGAGTTAAAGGTTGTAGGCATGGAAAAAGAGTTAAAGGTTGTAGGCATGGAAAATCTTGACGCACAAGGATATAATGCGTATAATATACGCACAAATAAGAAAGAGGTGGCAATTAAATATCCGTTTTATCAAGTATAGTGATGTGTTGAGCGATTAGGAGGAAAAATAATGGCAAACGTGGGAAGAAAAGCATATCCAATCGTGATATCTAAGGAAGATGACGGATTTTATTATGTGGAAATTCCAGATTTTGATATCGCGACACAGGGAGAAAGCGTGCCGGATGCTATGGAAATGGCAAGAGACGCGATCGGATTAATGGGGATTGATTTTCTTGATGACGGGAAGGGAATGCCTGAACCAAATTCAAAGGAATTACATTCTTCGAAAGATGATATCGTAACGCTTGTTGATGTGGATTTTGCGGAATACAGAAAAAAGGTGGACAATAAAGCAGTGAAGAAAAACTGTACAATTCCATACTGGCTTAATGTGGAAGCGGAAAAAGCGGGAATTAATTATTCAAAAGTCCTTCAGGAAGCATTGATGAACATTTTGGGGAAAGGAAAAACGGTTAACTAATTGCCGGAGAAGAAGGAGTGTGACTTATGGTAGAGATGAACGAGGCGGCCGTGGCCTATATGCGCCGGCAGGGGTTTCAGGACGTGGTGCTGAGCGTGGAGGAGATCACCAGCTGATGTGCGCCTCCGTATCTGGAGGTGGCGGTAAGTTTTACCGACGAGGATGAGGAAGCCATGATGGCGAAAGGATATCAGTGGGAGCAAAGCGAACTGGGGAAGGTGTACTACCCTTCTCAGGGGGTGGTGATCCCGGATAAGATCTGCGTCAATTACATGGAATACCCCTGGATCTCCTGCTTTGAGGTGGAAGGAGTAGAGATCGAGAAAAAGGAGTGATAAGACCGTGCGCAAGTCCTTTACAATGCGGCTTCGAACGTGTTATCATTGATACAATAACAAATGATTCGTGCTTCGAAAACAGGAGGAAAGCCATGGCATTTTATTATGAAGAACCGTCCAGAACATTTAGTGAGTATTTGCTGATCCCCGGCTATTCATCTGCGGAGTGCATTCCGTCGAAAGTTTCCCTGAAGACGCCTCTGGTGAGGTTTAAGAAAGGGGAGGAGGCCCCGATCTCCATCAACATCCCGATGGTATCCGCCATCATGCAGTCGGTATCCGACGACCGGATGGCAGTGGCCCTTGCCCAGGAGGGGGGACTTTCTTTTATCTACGGATCCCAGCCTATTGAAGAGCAGGCGGAGATGATTCGCAAGGTCAAGAGATACCGGGCAGGATTTGTAGTCAGCGATTCCAACGTGTCGCCGGATATGACCCTGGCGGACGTGCTGGCCATTACAGAGCGGACCGGACATTCCACCGTCGCGGTGACAGAAGACGGGACCGCCGGCGGGAAATTCGTGGGGATCGTGACCAATAAAGATTACCGGGTGAGCCGGATGTCTCCGGACACAAAGGTTAAGGAGTTTATGACTGAATTCTCCAAGATCGTGTGCGCCGGGGAGGATACCACCCTCAAGGAGGCCAATGACATCATCTGGGAGCACAAGATCAACTGTCTCCCTCTGGTCAATAAGAATCAGGAGCTGGTGTACCTGGTTTTCCGGAAGGACTATGACACCCATAAGAAGAATGAGAATGAGCTGATCGACGCTTCCAAGCGCTATATGGTGGGAGCGGGGATCAATACCCGGGATTACAAAGAGCGTGTTCCGGCGCTGGTGGAAGCCGGTGCGGACGTGCTGTGTATCGACAGTTCCGAGGGATTCTCTGAATGGCAGAAGATGACCCTGGATTATATCCGCTCAGAGTACGGCGATTCCGTGAAGGTAGGAGCCGGAAATGTGGTGGATGCGGAAGGATTCCGTTTCCTTGCGGACGCGGGAGCAGATTTCGTCAAGATCGGTATCGGCGGCGGCGCCATCTGTATCACCAGAGAGCAGAAGGGAATCGGCCGCGGACAGGCTACGGCGCTGATCGAGGTAGCCAAAGCCCGGGACGAATATTATGAAGAGACGGGGATCTATGTGCCCATCTGTTCCGACGGCGGGATCGTGCATGACTATCACATTACCCTGGCCCTGGCCATGGGAGCGGATTTCGTCATGCTGGGCAGATATTTCGCCAGATTCGATGAGAGTCCCACCAAGCGGGTGAATATCAACGGAAGCTATATGAAGGAATACTGGGGCGAGGGAAGCGCCAGAGCCCGCAACTGGCAGAGATATGACATGGGCGGGGACAAGAAGCTGTCCTTTGAAGAAGGCGTAGACTCCTTTGTTCCCTATGCAGGAAGTTTGAAGAACAATGTGAGCCTGACTTTAAGCAAAGTCAGATCCACCATGTGCAACTGCGGGGCGCTGACTATCCCCGAGCTGCAGAAGAACGCCAAGATCACACTGGTGTCTGCCACCAGTATTGTAGAGGGTGGCGCCCATGACGTAACACTCCGGGATAAACGCTAAGGAGTCCTGAGGGTAAGAAATGATCAAAAAAGAGACCGGAGATGGCGGGATGGATCCCGCTGCCTCCGCTCTCTTTTTCTTACGCTGTGACCGGATAAAGATGGATCGGCTTCAGACTGCGCTGCTGTGGCAGACCACTCCATAACCGATGGAGGTGGGGCCTGCGTGGACGCCGATGGTGGCGCCGATCTGATGGACTGCAAGAAGGGGAGATTCGCCGTAGAGGCTCCGGAACCGTTCCTGAGTCATGTCCCGCAGACGGAAGCCCTCTTCTCTGTCATGGCCATAGCCAATGATGATGATACAGTCTTTAGGCGTGCAGTTTTCTTCTTTCAGATACCGGCACAATAGTTCCAGAATGCCCTCCAGGGAGCGGCGGCGCCCCCGCCGGATGCCGGAAGAGTGGATCTCTCCGTCCTGCAGGGTGATGAGAGGCTTTACGTTGAGAAGGGCGCCGGCAAGGCCGGTCATTTTGCCCACCCGTCCGCCGTGCTGGATATAGTCAAAACTGCCCACGGTAAAGAAGATCCGGGCCGTCTTTCTAAGATCCGTTAAGATCCTGGCTGCTTCCTCTACAGAGAGACCGGCGTCCCGCAGGCGGCAGGCCTCCAGGACGAGAGCGCTCTGCATAAGGGTGGCGCACAGAGAATCCAGGAGAATGATCCGGGCGTTGGGATAAGCTTCCTCTGTCATCTGCGCGGCGATGCGGGCAGACTGAAGGGAAGAGCTTAATTTGGTGGAAATGCAGATGCACAGCACGTCCTCGCCGGCAGCGGCGTATTTTTCAAAATACTGACAGAAGTCATCCGGGGAAGGGGCGGCAGTCATGGGATAAGTTCCAGGCTCGTCCACCATCTTCTGATAGAAATCCTCCAGCGGGACTTCCAGTCCTTCCTTCTTGTAGTGTTCTCCGTCGAAAGAGACAAGAAACCGGACGGTATCCACGCCCAGCTTTTCAGTTTCCGGCAGCGGAAGATCACAGGAGCCGTCGCTGACAATGTGGAAAGTTGGTTTTGTCATATGTGATTCCTCCTTTGCAAGATGTTTGTTGATTTTATTCTAACACAAGGGGGAAATATAATGCTATAATGAATTTTACCTGATCTTAACAGGGGAAAGAGAGAAATCTTACGTTTGGAACGTATACTGACAGAAGTGAACATGCACAGGAAAAAGGAGGAATACCATGCCGGCAGTATATGCACATTACCGATTCGGGGCGAAGGTGTCCCGGAAGCTTCCGGAGGATCTGCGAAAGATCGCCACAACCTATCATCCACAGTTTACCATCGGCCTTCAGGGGCCGGATATTTTCTTTTTCTACCGGCCTTACAGGAAGAACCGGATCGCAAGATACGGGAATCATCTCCATGAGATCCCGGCCAGGGAATTCTTCGAACACGGAGTAAGGGTCGTAAAGGGAACCGGAAGAGACAGCGGGGAATATGCCTATCTTCTGGGATTTTTATGTCATTTTATCCTGGACAGCGAGTGCCATCCCTATGTGAGCGAGATGATCGGGGAGACCGGCGTCCAGCATCTGGAGATCGAGGAGGAGTTCGAGAAGGCGCTTCTTAGAAAGGACGGTAAAGATCCTTTCTCTTATGAGACCGCCAGGCTGATCCCGGCGGACCGGGCTACGGCCAGCGCGATCCGGCCCTTCTACCAGGGGATCTCCTGCCAGACGGTGGAGAAGTCCCTTCGCTGGATGCGGCGGATCAAAGGGCTGTTTACTGCGCCGGGGGCGGTGAAGTTCCATCTTGTTAACGGGCTTTTGAAGACGGGCGCGGCAGGGAAGTATCCCAGTGTGAAGGGATTGATCTGTCAGCGGGAGGATAATCCCCGGTGCGCCGCAAGCAACCAGGGACTGGAGGAACGGTTTGCGAAGGCGGTAGAGGTGGCCGTTGCCATGGCCGGAAATCTGGACGAGGCGGTAAAGAACGGAGCTTGTTTAAGCTCCCGGTTTGACCGGACCTTTGAATAAGACAGGAAAGAGAGAGGGAGACAATGGAGAAAATGAAACTGACGAAACTGGAGAAATACTGGATCCTTTATGATGTGGGCAATTCAGCGTTCACCCTGCTGATCTCCACCATCATCCCCATTTATTTTAATTCTCTGGCGGAGAATGCGGGGATCTCGGAGGTGGATTATCTGGCGTACTGGGGATATGCCGCATCCCTTGCCACGGTGATCGTGGCGCTGATCGGCCCTATCTTCGGGACCATTGCGGATACGCAGAATTATAAGAAGCCCTTGTTTGCCATCAGTATGATGATCGGCGTGCTGGGCTGCGCGGCGCTTTCCCTGCCAACATCCTGGATCCTGTTCCTGGCGGTGTTCGTTGTGGCCAGGGTGGGGTACAGTTCCAGCCTGATCTTCTATGATTCCATGCTGGTGGACGTGACAGAGCCGGACCGGATGGATACGGTTTCCTCCCACGGTTATGCCTGGGGCTATATCGGAAGCTGCATCCCCTTCATCCTTTCTCTGGTTTTTGTCTTAATGTATGAAAGTCTGGGGATCACCATGAAGATGGCGATGACCATTGCCTTCTTCCTGAACGCGGCCTGGTGGGTGCTGGTGACGATTCCGCTTTTCCGTAATTACCGGCAGAAAAATTATGCCCAGGCGCCCAGCCATCCGGTGAGGGACAGCTTCCGGCGCCTGGGCAGGACTCTGCGGGATGTGAAACAGGAGAAACCCATCTTCCTGTATCTGCTGGCGTTCTTCTTTTTCATTGACGGAGTCTACACCATCATCGAGATGGCAACCGCTTACGGAAGCGCTCTGGGACTGGATTCCACCGGGCTTCTGCTGGCGCTTCTGGTGACCCAGATCGTGGCGTTCCCCTGTGCTCTTATCTTCTCCCGGCTGTCCAGGAATTATGAGACTAAAAGCCTGATCAGGGTCTGTATCCTGGCTTACACCGGGATCGCTCTTTTCGCCATCCAGCTGGACAAGCAGTGGGAATTCTGGTTCCTGGCAGTAATGGTGGGCATGTTCCAGGGAGCCATCCAGGCGCTGTCCCGGTCTTATTTTGCCAAGATCATCCCGGTGGAAAAATCGGGCGAATACTTTGGCATCTATGACATTTGCGGCAAGGGAGCGTCCTTCATGGGAACCACTTTGGTAGGCCTGGTGGCTCAGATCACCAATGCGGCCAATGCCGGCGTGGCCATCATTGCCCTGCTGTTTGTCATCGGATTCTTCCTGTTCAACAAGGCGGCCAGATATTAATCCGGAAGATACAGGTGAACCCGCTCGATCCGGTTCTTGTCCATGGATTCCACCACAAGCCGGAGTTCGGATTCTGTCTCGATGGCGTCTCCGGGATCCGGCAGCCGGTCCAGGCGTTCGATGATGAAGCCGCCTAAGGAGTCATATTCTTCTGATTCCAGGGCAAGGTCCAGGCGGTCGTTAAGATCCTCCAGATGAATGGAGGCTTCTACCAGGTATTCCCGGTCGCTGATCTTGTGGATAATGTCTTCTTCCTCATCTTCGTCATACTCGTCGTGAATCTCTCCCACGATCTCCTCCAGAATATCCTCCAGGGTGATAAGACCGGAAGGATCGCCGTATTCATCCAGGACGATGGCCATGTTAAAGGAAGCCTGACGCATCTCCACCAGCAGTTCGGAGATGCTTTTGTATTCATAGGTAAAGTAGGCCTCTCTTAAGATATCCCGGACATGAAACTCACCGGTGTTGTCAAAGAGAAGCAAGTCCTTCATATTGATGGTTCCGATGATGTTGTCCGTGGTATCCTCGAAAACCGGAAGACGGGTGTACCGGTCCTCCCGGTAGAGGGTCAGAAGCTCTTCATAGGTGCTGTTCACGTCCGCGAAAGTCACATGGACTCTGGGGACCATTACATCCCGGGCCACCGCGTCGCCTAAGTCCACCACGTTGTAGATCATTTCTTTCTCGTCAGATTCGATTACGCCGTCCTCATGGCTGACGTCCACGATGGTGCGCAGGTCTTCCTCGGTAACGCCCTTGTTCTGATCCTTGGAATTAATGCGGAGCAGGGTCAGGATACCCATGGACAGTCCATTGATCAGGAAGATCACCGGGGTCATAAGCTTCATGAAAGCGCGGATGATGGGGGCATAGATCAAAGCCATGCCGTTGGCGTGGATGGTGGCGGTAGTCTTGGGGGTGATCTCGCCGAAAAGCAGGATCAGTACGGTTAAGATACCGCTGGCCACGGCGACCATGGAACCGCCGAATTTATAAGCGATGGTAGTAGTAAGGGAAGCAGCGGACAGATTGACCACGTTGTTGCCGATCAGGATGGCGCTCAGCATTTTCCCGGAATTATCGGTAACCTCCAGGACAGCCTGGGCCCGTTTGTTGCCTTCTTCCGCAAGGCTGCGCATCCTGAGTTTATTGGAAGTGGTAAGAGCCGTCTCCGCCGATGAGAAAAAGGCGGAAAGAGCAAGTAAGATCACAAGAATGATAAGTTGTAACACATCACTGGGGTCCAAAAGAAAATCAACTCCTTTTTTCTGGCGCTTTTTGCACCGGTATTTTGTAATGATACCGTATTTTCGGCTATTTTGCAAGAGCACGTTGAATTCACGGAGGGTTTCGTGTATGATGTTAGGGATGAAGAAGTAGATCAAGGAGTGTATCTATATGGATAAAAATTTCTACAGCCGGCTTAAGGAGATCCTTCCGGCGGACCGGATCAAAGAAGAAGAGCCCATGCGGCTGCATACCACCTTTCGCGTGGGAGGTCCTGCCCGGTTCTTTGTGACGCCAAAGACGGCGGAGGAGTTGCAGGGGATCATCGCCTGCTGCCGCGAGGCACAGGTTCCCTACTATATTATAGGAAACGGGAGCAACCTTCTGGTTTCGGATCAGGGATATGAGGGCGTGATCATCCAGATCTTCAAGGAGATGAATGAGATCCGGATCGAGGGCGAAGAGATCGTGGCCCAGGCGGGAGCCCTGCTTTCCGCAGTGGCAGCCCGGGCGGCGGAAGCTTCCCTTACCGGATTCGAGTTCGCGGCAGGGATCCCAGGCACTCTGGGAGGGGCCTGTGTGATGAACGCCGGGGCCTACGGCGGAGAGATGAAGGACGTGCTGACCGAAGTGCAGGCGCTCACCCGGGAAGGGGAGATCCTGACGATTCCAAAAGATGAGCTGGAGCTGGGCTACCGGACCAGCGTGATCGCCAAAAAGGGCTATATTGTCCTGGAGGCGAAGCTGCGGCTGGAGAAAGGGGAAGAGGCGGACATCCGGGCCAGGATGGAAGACCTGAAGAACCGGCGGGTGACCAAGCAGCCGCTGGAGTACCCAAGCGCGGGAAGTACTTTTAAGAGGCCGGAAGGCTATTTCGCAGGAAAGCTGATTCAGGATGCAGGTCTTGGAGGCTTCCAGGTGGGCGGAGCCCAGGTGTCAGAGAAGCACTGTGGCTTTGTGATCAATAAGGACCAGGCAACCGCGGCCGATATCGCGGAGCTGATCCGCCAGGTACAGGCCAAAGTAAAGGAAGATTCCGGCGTGGATCTGGAACCGGAGGTAAAGCGCCTGGGAGAATTCTAAGGAAAAATGGAGGGGGATACCAATGAGATTTGTGATCGTAACAGGAATGTCAGGCGCAGGGAAATCCACGGCGTTGAAAATGCTGGAGGACATGGGATATTTCTGCGTGGATAACCTTCCTGTGCCATTGATCCCCAAGCTGGCAGAGCTTTTTACGGTCAGCGGATCTGAAGTGCAAAAGGCAGCCCTGGGTGTGGATATCCGCAGCGGCCAGAGCTTTGGCGAGCTGGAGCGGATGCTGCAGGAGCTGGACGCCATAAATATGAAGTACGAGATCCTCTATCTGGAGTCCAGCGACAACGTGCTGGTGAAGCGCTATAAAGAGACCCGGAGATTCCATCCCCTGTCCGGGAGCAGCGGCCGGGTAGATGAAGGGATCAAGAGAGAACGGGAACGTCTGGGATTTCTGAAGAAAAAAGCGGACTATCTGGTGGATACCAGTCATATGCTTACCAGAGAGCTCAGGCAGGAGCTGAACAAGATCTTTGTAGAGAATAAGGAATTCAAGAATCTCTACATTACGGTGCTGTCATTCGGGTTTAAATACGGGATCCCGTCGGACGCGGACCTGGTATTTGACGTGCGGTTCCTTCCCAACCCCTACTATGTAGATGAACTGCGGCCCATGAGCGGCAATGACCCGGAGGTCCGGGATTACGTAATGGGAAATGAGAAGGCGGGGGAATTCCTGGATAAGCTGACGGACCTTCTGGAATTTCTCATCCCCAACTATATAATAGAAGGAAAGACACAGCTTGTGATCGGGATCGGCTGTACCGGAGGCAAGCATCGCTCCGTTACCCTGGCCAACGCGCTTTTTGCCCGGCTCAGTCAGGCAGAGAGCTACGGGATCCGGATCGAGCATCGGGATATCGGGAAAGACGCGATCACAAAGGCAAGGTAGGGACTTGATATGTCATTTTCTGGAAATATAAAAGAAGAACTGGCGCAGCACTACGGCAGGGCAAGACACTGCCAGCTGGCGGAACTGTCCGCGATCCTGCACATGTGCGGAGAGTTCTCGGAAGATTCCAAAGGAGTCTGCACGTTGAAATTCCACACGGAAAATCTTCCGGTTGCAAGAAAATGCTTTACATTAATGGAAAAAACATTTAATATAAAGACTGGTATCGTTATTCGGAAGAATCCGTCCCGGGGCAGCACCGCCTGTTTCCTGTACTGGAAGGGGGATGAGCTCCTGGCGGTAAAGAATACGATCGTGCAGGCAGTGTGCTGCAAGCGGGCCTATATACGCGGCGCCTTTCTGGCAGCGGGGTCCATGAGCGATCCCAGGAAGTCCTATCATTTTGAGATTGTGTGCAATTCGGAAGAAAACGCAAGTTACTTGAGAGATATGATCAACAGCTTTGATATGGATGCCAAGATCGTGCAGCGTAAGAAAACGTCTGTTGTGTATCTGAAAGAGGGAGAGCAGATCGTAGACATTTTAAATGTCATGGAAGCTCATGTGGCATTGCTGGAGTTGGAGAATGTCCGGATCCTGAAAGAGATGCGGAATTCAGTCAACCGCAAAGTGAACTGCGAGACGGCAAATATCAACAAGACCGTTTCCGCTGCCGTCCGGCAGATGGAGGATATCGCCTATATCAGAGATACCATAGGTCTTGACCGTTTGCCGGAAGGATTGAGAGACGTTGCCCTTACACGTCTCGAATATCCGGAAGCTGCGCTGGCGGAGCTGGGCCGGCTTTTGAAATCGCCGGTAGGCAAGTCCGGGGTCAATCACAGACTGCGCAGACTGAGTGAAATAGCGGATCAGTTAAGGGAGCAGTAAGGAGGAACATATTATGATCAAGAAACCTGTTACGATTCGAACGGATATGGACATGGCGTCACGTCCCATCGCCCATCTCGTTCAGGAGGCCAGCCAGTACAAAAGCAGCGTGTATATCGAGATGGAGAACACGAAGATCAACGCCAAGAGTATGATGGGCATGATGAGCCTGCCCCTTGTGAAAGGAACCAGCCTGACAGTGGCCGCAGACGGGGAAGACGAAGAAAGCGCAGTGGACGGCGTGGGAGCTTTTCTGGAAAACAGGAAATAATAATACATAGATGCAAGACAGGTGGAGGGCATGAAAACTCATGCCCTTCTTTCAACATTCAGGGAGGAATGATCATGAAACGGATGCTGTTTATCTACAATCCTCATGCGGGGAAGGAACTGATCAAGCCAAAGCTGTCGGATATCATTGACATTTTCGTAAAATCCGGATACGAGGTGGTGGCCTATCCCACCCAGTCCTACCGGGACGCCTACAAGAAAGTGAAGAAGTTTGAGTCCGGCTCCTTTGACCTGGTGGTGTGCAGCGGCGGCGACGGCACCATCGACGAGGTGGTGACCGGGATGATGCGGCGGAAAGACCGGGTGCCGGTGGGCTATATCCCCACAGGGACCACCAATGATTTTGCCAACAGCCTTCATATCCCAAAAGGACTTCTGAGCGCGGCGGACAACGCGGTGAACGGGACGCCTTTCCCCTGCGATGTGGGACATTTTAATGATGATATCTTTGTCTATATTGCCGCATTTGGCCTTTTCACCGACGTCTCCTATGAGACCAAGCAGGGGATGAAAAATGTGCTGGGCCATCTGGCTTATGTGCTGGAGGGGACCAAGCGGCTGTTCAACGTGCCTTCCTACCGGATCCGGGTGACTCATGACGGGGAGACCATCGAGGATGAGTTTATCTTCGGCATGGTGACCAACTCCCGGTCTGTGGGAGGATTCCGCAACATGATCGGCAAGAAGGTGGTGTTCGATGACGGCCTTTTTGAAGTGACGCTCATCAAGACGCCCAAGAATCCCATCGCCCTGCAGGAGATTATGGCGGCGCTTTTGATCGAACAGGTGGATACCAAGCACATGTATTCCTTCCGCACCGGCAAGGTGACCTTCGAGTCCCTGGAAGAGATCCCCTGGACCCTGGACGGGGAATTTGGCGGAAACCACGATGTGGTCACCGTAGAAAACCTGAAGAAAGAGCTTCAGATCATGGTGCCCACCGAGTATGTGGCCCAGCTGACGGCAGAGCCGGAGCAGTTTGAGACGGAAGCTGAGACAGAAGAATAAAACAAGTAGAAGAGGAATAAGAAATGGAAAAGAGAGAGAAATTTTCATCCCGTCTGGGATTTATCCTGATCTCCGCAGGCTGCGCCATCGGACTGGGAAATGTATGGCGCTTTCCCTATATCACAGGGGCCTACGGAGGGGGCACCTTCGTGCTGATGTACCTGTTCTTCCTGCTGATCCTGGGGCTTCCCATCGTAGTGATGGAGTTCGCCGTGGGAAGAGGAAGCCAGAAGAGCTCGGCCATGTCCTTTAACGTGCTGGAGCCAAAGGGAAGCAAGTGGCATATTTTCCGGTACTTTACCATGGCAGGGAACTTCCTGCTGATGATGTTCTATACCACCATCGCAGGTTGGATGCTGGCCTACTTCTTCAAGATGCTTACCGGCACCTTCGAGGGAGCGGACACCAAACAGGTGGAACTGATCTACGGTCAGCTTACCTCTAACCGTAATGAAATGCTGTTCTGGATGATCCTGATTTGTGTCATCGCCCTTCTGATCTGTTCCCTGGGTCTGGAGAAAGGTGTGGAGAAGATCACCAAATGGATGATGACCAGTCTCTTCCTGATCCTTTTGATCCTGGTGATCCGGGCGGTAACCCTTCCGGGGGCAGGTGCAGGACTGGAGTTCTATCTGAAGCCGGATCTTGGAAAGATCCAGGAGGCGGGAGTCTCTGAGGCGGTATTTGCCGCCATGGGACAGTCCTTCTTCACCTTAAGCGTGGGCGCCGGATCCCTTGCCATCTTCGGAAGCTATATCGGCAAGGAGCGAAGCCTTGCAGGGGAGGCGGTGAGTATCACCCTTCTGGATACCTGTGTGGCGGTGATGGCTGGACTTATCATCTTCCCGGCCTGCTTTGCCTTCGGCGTGAATCCGGGACAGGGACCGGGACTTGTGTTTGTCACCCTTCCCAATGTATTCCGGGAGATGCCTGGGGGACGGCTGTGGGGAAGCCTGTTCTTCCTCTTTATGACCTTCGCCGCCCTGTCCACGGTGATCGCCGTATTCCAGAACATTATCCAGTACGCGCTGGATCTGTGGGGGTGGGAACTGAAAAAATCGGTGCTGGTAAACGGCATCCTTCTGATCCTGCTGAGCGTGCCCTGCGTACTGGGCCTGACCGACTGGTCCGGATTTACCGTTGCAGGAAAAAACATCATGGACCTGGAAGACTTTATCGTGAGCAATAACCTTCTTCCGCTGGGATCTGTGGTATACCTTCTGTTCTGCGTAAGCCGGTATGGCTGGGGATGGGACAACTTCATCCAGGAAGCCAATGCGGGAAAAGGGCTGAAGTTCCCGGTTTGCAAAGCGGTCCGGTTCTATCTGACCTTCATCCTTCCGCTGATCATCCTGGGGATTTTCATCCAGGGATACTGGAGTATGATCGTAGGATAAAAATATTTTCAAGATTTTGAAAAAAGTACTTGCCTAATTGGGCGTTGTCTGCTATACTAGGCAAGTACGATAAATGGCTCCGTGGTCAAGAGGTCAAGACGCTAGCCTCTCACGCTGGAATCAGGGGTTCGATTCCCCTCGGAGTCACTTGAAAAGCCCGTTTTTACGGGCTTTTTTTGTGTCTGAAAAAAGAAACCTAATTGATTGTTTTTGCTTGCAATTGCAAGCAAAATGAATATAATATGCTCAAGGGAGTGTGATCTATATGGCAAATACATCTGCAGTTTATGCGCGTATTGATAAAGAACTGAAAGAAAATGCGGAAGGAATTCTATCGAAACTTGGAATTTCGCCGTCCAGTGCGATCCAAATGCTTTATAGTCAGATTGTGCTGAGAAGGGGGATTCCCTTTGAGCTGCGTCTTCCGAGCGAAAAGCCAGTGGCTGTTGGAGGCATGACTCATGAGCAATTAGATGCGGAGCTTATGAAAGGTGTGGAATCTCTGAAATCCGGTAAGACATATACGGTGGATGAGATAGATCATTCGAATCTTTTATAGTGGACGGGCTGGTGAAGGTATTATCAGTAAAATTTATGTATGTTTATGGTGTCGTTTGATTAGGGATAGTCAGACAGTACGTAAAGGGAAAATGATTAGATGGTGAAAAGAGAGGACGAAAAAATGTATTTTGATACGTTGAATTCTGAGGAACAGGTGTCTTATCTGATTAAACCTATTATTGAAGTTCTTCAGGAAGCAGGCGGCCAGTTGGAGCGGTCAGAGATCAGAGACAGGATTGGGGAAAAAGACGAAAGGATTGCAGAGTTTGAACAAAAATTGTACACGTCTGGTAAAACCGGAAATCAGTATAAAAAGTTTGATTTTAAATTTAACTTTGCAATCAAAGAATTAAGTTATGTCGGGATCATTTCTTATGTCAAATATAACCCAAAGATTACACTTACACAAAAAGGGGCAAGTATTGTTCTCGATTCTTTTGATGCGGAAGCAGAGGTTCATGATAAAGCTAAAGAGTATTGGATAGAGCAGTCTGCTAAAAACAAAAGTAAAAATCCTGTACATGAAGATCCGGCTGCGGAAGATGAGGAGGAAGTCTCGACAGAAGATGGAATTGTAGATGACTTCAAAGTAAGACTGCAAAGTGCGATTGCCAATATGTCCCCGGCAAAGTTTGAACAGTTCTCCAGGGCGTTACTCACAAAGATGGGAGTTCAATTTACCAACAAGGGTATCCAGATATCAAATGACGGCGGTATTGACGGATATGGGTACCATGTGGATGAAGAGGATTTCAGGACTACCAGGGTGGTGATCCAATGCAAGAGATATAATACAGCTCCAGTAAGCGAACCGGAGATTAATCAGTTTCTCGGCGCAATGAATAAGTTTCAGGCGGACTATGGTGTTTTTATTACAAACAGCCGATTTACCAATAAAGCGAGGGAAGCGGCAAGAGAAGGTACACCAATCACTTTGATTGACGGCAATGACCTGATCAGATTAGTGATCAAATATGAACTTTTTATTACGCCTGTCACTACATATGTTTTAGACGATTTCTATTTGGAAGAATAATTAAATTTGTATAACGGTGCGTCTTGTGGGATGAAACCACGGGGCGCATTCTTTATGTATGCACCGCAGGAAATTCTGAGGACTTTGCGCAAACTTTACTGGTGCTTTCCCCTGTTATGGACTATAATAGAGAAAGATATAGTTATCGGTTAAAGGAGGAGAGACTATGGCCAGATTTACAAGAGACTTGGTGTTGAACAAGCCGGATGACTTCGTACAGTTTATCATGAACGATTTTCTTCAGAAGAATCAGTTCGAGATGTCCGACTGGAAAGGAGAGGCTGTATTCCGCGCAGGAGATGCAATGGTAGAAGGCTTCAAATATCTGAAGTGGACTTACAACGGTGGTGTATTCCATCTGGAAGCCTGGCTGAAGGGCATGGGCGGCGGAGAGATGGATCTGGATGGCTTCGTGGGAACCCTGCAGAAAAAGCCTTACAAAGACAGCCTGGAACAGCTTTTCGCAGCTTTGCAGCAGCCGCTGCCGGCGAACGGACCGCAGGATATGAATCCTCAGGGGGCGGCTCCCCAGGGAGGCCCGCAGCCCATCCCGGTACAGACGGTGGATAATTCAGGAGCGGCGACGCTGGCGCTGGTGTTTGGTATCATCAGTATTATTCTGGCGCTTTTGTTCCCGCTGGGAGGTATCATCCTGGCGGCGCTGGGATTTACCCGCGCAAGACTGGGGTCCGGATCCAGCAAGGCTGGTATGGCCAAGGCAGGAAAGATCCTGTGTATCATCGGCCTGGTGGTAGCAGTGATCAACTGGGGACTGGGAATCCTTTTGATCGTTATGAATTAAAGAAGAGAGCACATAAGAAAAGGCGTTGTCCAGAAGACGGACGGCGCCTTTTTTACGTAGATTTTACATGGGGCAGGGGGAAAGGCTAACAGAGCCGGCGTATAGTAAAATCAGCGAAAGCAGAAAATCACAGGAACAGAAAGGGAATCTGAATGGGCAAGATTTATGTACTGGATACCAATGTTTTGATACAGGCGCCGTATGCGCCATCATGTTTTGAGGAAAATGAAGTGGTGATTCCGCTGGTGGTGCTGGAAGAGCTTGATAACCTGAAGAAGGATGAAGGGGAACGGGGAGCCAACGTGCGCAGAGCCATCCGGTTTTTGGAGCAGATGCGTGCGAAAGGGAACCTGACGGATGGGATCGCAATGGAAAATGAAGGCGTTCTCCGGGTGGAGAAAAATTATCTGGATGTAGAACTCCCGCCGGATCTTCCGGAATATAAGTCGGATAATCGGATCCTGAAGGTTTGCAAGGGTCTGGCGCAGAACCGGGAGGAGCAGGTCGTCCTGGTGACCAAGGATATCCTGCTGCGGATCAAAGCCCAGCTTCTGGGGATTAAGGCAGAGGATTTTACCACGGAGCAGGTGGGAGAACATGAGACTCAGTATCCGGGGCGGATCGAAGTGTATGTGCCGGAAGAAGTATTCAAAGATTTTAAGAAAAAAGGCATCCCTGTGGAGTCAGCCTATTGCATAGACGAAAAAGGCAATGCATACGTGCCGGAGTTTTTTGAAAATGAGTTTGTGATCTTGAAAGCGGATCAGTCTCATAAAAAAACCCAGCTTGGCCGTGTGGAAAATGGACTGATTCGAAAGCTGGATTATAAGAAGAGCGCGCCCTATGGGATCAAGCCAAGGAATGCAGGGCAGTATTTTATTCAGGAAGCGCTTATGCAGCCGGCCCAGAAGGCGCCGCTTGTGATCATCAAAGGGATTGCAGGGACCAGCAAGACTTTCTATTCTCTGGCGGTGGGATTGGAAAAGATGTTGAATCATTACACTGGAGAATACCGGCGGATCCTGATCTGCAGGCCAAACGCCCAGTTTGATTCGGAAATCGGCTTTCTGCCTGGAAGTGAGCAGGAGAAGATCTCTCCGCTTCTGCGTCCGGTGATCGATAATCTGGAGCAGCTGGTGGATTCTGATGAACAGGAAAGGTACAGCAATGAAGTAGAGTTGTCTGGTAAGATCGAAGAGATCTTTGAGCGGGGGATCATACAGGCGGAGGCCATGAATTTTATCCGGGGCAGATCCATTGCAAAGACCTATCTGATCATTGATGAGGCGCAGAATATGACGCCGGCACAGGTGAAGGGGATCATTACCCGGGCGGGGAAGGATACCAAGATCATCCTTCTGGGAGACCCGGGGCAGATCGATCGTCCTTTCCTGGATGACCGCACCAACGGATTGAGTTATGCGGCGGAGCATATGAAGGGAAGCCCGCTGTGCTGGCAGATCACCATGACGCAGGAGGAGTGCGAGCGGTCAGAACTGGCGATGGACGCAGTTCAGAGATTATAGGATTAGGGAAGTGAGAATTTTAAATGATCGGTTATAAAGATATACGAAAAAATGAAGAGATTAATGCGTTGATCGAAAAGGGAAATCACGTGCTCTACGAACTGGGGTATACAGAGCACTCCAGAAAACATGCGGCAAAGGTTGCCCAGAGGGCGGGAGAGATCCTGGAGAAACTGGATTATGACAAGCATTCAGTGGAACTGGCGAAGATCGCCGGGTATATGCATGATATCGGCAACTGTGTGAACCGGAACGATCATGCCCACAGCGGTGCGATACTGGCATTTCAGATCCTGCGGGGATTTGATCTGTCCATTGACGATGTGCTCACAGTAGTGACAGCCATCGGACATCACGATGAGGCCACCGGGACGGCGGTGGACGCCGTCTCCGCGGCGCTGATCCTGGCGGACAAGACAGATGTGAGAAGGAATCGGGTGCAGAATCGGAATCCGGCGAATTTTGACATCCATGACCGGGTGAATTACGCTGCGCTGAAAGCTACTTTGGAACTGAAGGAAGAGAAGAAGGTGATCCAGATGAGCCTGGAGCTGGATGATTCCATCTGTACGGTGATGGATTACTTCGAGATCTTCCTTGAACGGATGTTGATGTGCCGCCGCGCCGCGGAAGTGCTGGGCTGCCGGTTTAAGCTGGTGGCTAACGGGAACAAGCTGTGCTGATGAACTTCCGGCTTTCAATCCGCTGACCTGTGGCCGCACCCTGTGGTATTTGCAGGCGGGCAGGTTTATGAAGCCGGGCAGATCTCGATCCAGTATCCGTCCGGGTCGTTGATGAAATATACGCCCATCTCCAGATTCTCAAAGCAGACGCAGTCCATTTCCCGGTGAAGGGCGAGGGCTGCTTCCATGTTGTCTACTTTCATGGCCAGGTGAGATTCGTTGTCTCCCAGATCGTAGGGCCGGTCCATATCTCTTAGCCAGGTCAGCTCCAGCAGATGGGGCGTGGTCTCGTCTCCCAGAAATACCAGCTTAAAGCTTCCGTCTTCTGCGGACTTCTCTCGGGTGACGGTAAGCCCAAGGGCTTTCTGATAGAATTCTATGGATTTATCCAGGTCAAAAACATTGATATTGTTGTGGTAGAATGTAAATTTCATGTCTTAGTGATCCTCCTTTTCCCTCGTTGAATGAATATAAAATAAGTATATCATTGGTGGCGGAAGAAAAAAAGATGTGTTATAATCAGAAAATAACAGTTGGAATAGGAGAGGTTGCATGTCTGTTACAGTTGAAGTTCGGCTGGATGCCAAGTCCATGGCCGATTTTATGGTATATCACATTTTCACAGGGAAGGCAGGGATCCTGACTCTGGTCCTGGGAGGCCTGAATGTGGGCTTTGCCGTTACGTTTATATCCGGAGGAAGATTCGGGCTGGCGGGGATGTTTGTGGCGTTCGCGATCCTGGTGCTGGCAGGGATCCCCTATCTGATCCGCAAGAAGGTGATGAATCAGGTGGAGGCGTCGGAACGGCTGCGGGCGCCGATCCGGTACACCTTTGACGAGGAAGGGATCGAGACGGTGACGGCGGATGACAGCGGGAAGGCAGAGTGGGCCCATTTTACGAAGGCCCTTTCCAGGAAGAGGATCATCATCCTGTATGACGGAGAGCGGCACGCCATTGTGCTTCCGGTGGACGAGCTGGGAGACCAGTACCGTCCGGTGGTGGATATGATCCGCACACATATGCCAGCATCGGCGATGAAGATCCGTCCGGTGAAGAACGAGCCGGGGATGGAGAAAGGAGCTTCCGATGATCAGGGAGACGAACAGTGAGAGAGAAACTTATGAACTGGGACTTGCCATGGGAAGGGAAGCCAGACCGGGGGAGGTTTATACCCTGATCGGCGATCTGGGCGTAGGCAAGACGGTTTTTACCAAAGGACTGGCGGCGGGGCTTGGGATAAAGGAGCCTGTCAGCAGTCCCACATTTACGATCCTGCAGGAATATGAGGAAGGGCGTCTGCCCTTCTATCATTTTGACGTCTACCGGATCGGGGATGTGGAAGAGATGGATGAGATCGGGTACGAGGATTATTTCTACGGAGACGGGGTCTGCCTGATCGAGTGGGCGGATCTGATCCGGGAGATCCTGCCGGAACATTATAAAGAGATCCGGATCGAGAAGGATCTGGACAAAGGATTTGATTATCGGAGGATCAGCATATGCGAATTCTAGCGCTGGACAGCTCAGGGCTGGTGGCGAGCGTGGCCCTGGTGGAAGGAGACGGTGATCTGCGAACGGAGCAGGTGATCGCGGAATATACGGTAAATTATAAGAAGACACATTCTCAGACGCTTCTGCCCATGCTGGATGAAATTGTCCGGATGACAGAGACGGATCTTGAGACGGTGGACGCCATTGCGGTGGCGGCGGGGCCGGGATCTTTCACAGGTCTCAGGATCGGCTCTGCCACGGCAAAGGGCCTGGGCCTTGCCCTGGGGAAGCCTTTGATCCACATCCCCACCCTGGAGGGGCTTGCCTGCAACCTGTGGGGGTGCGAGGGGATCGTGTGTCCCATCATGGACGCCCGGAGGAGACAGGTTTACACAGGGATCTACCGGTTTGACGAGGGGCGGCTTACCGTCCTGGAAGATCAGATGGCTGTGGGGATAGAGGAACTGGGAGAGCATCTGGGGAACTATGAAGAGAAGATTACATTTCTGGGAGACGGAGTCCCGGTCTTTGGCAGGGATCTGACAGATACCATCCTGAAAGGCAGGGATATCGCCTTTGCGCCGGCCAGTCTGAACCGGCAGCGGGCGGCTTCCGTGGGAATGCTGGGACTGCGTTACTATCAGGAGGGCAGAACGGAATCTGCCGCGGAACACCGGCCGGACTATCTGCGGATGTCCCAGGCGGAAAGAGAGAGAAAGGAGCGGATGAAAGATGATCCGGTTTCAATGTGATTATGGAGAGGGAGCCCATCCTTCGATCCTGAAGCGGCTGGAAGAGACCAATATGGTCCAGACGGCAGGATACGGGGAGGATCCTTACTGCGAAGCGGCAAGGGAGAAGATCCGGGAGCTGTGTAAGGCTCCGGAGGCGGACGTTCAATTCCTGGTAGGCGGGACGCAGACGAATTTTACGGTGATCAGTTCCATCCTTCGTCCCCATCAGGGCGTGCTGGCCGCGCATACCGGCCATATCAATGTGCATGAGACAGGAGCCATCGAGGCCACCGGGCATAAGGTGCTTCCCCTTCCAAGTGAAGACGGGACGATCTGCGCCGCCCAGGTGCGGGAAGCCTATGAGACCCACTGGAATGATGAAAATCATGAGCATGTGGTGCAGCCGGGGATGGTCTACATCTCTCATCCCACGGAAAATGGAACCCTGTATTCCAAAGCGCAGCTGACGGAACTTTCCCAGGTGTGCAGGGAGCTGGGGCTGCCGCTGTATCTGGACGGAGCCAGGCTGGGGTATGGCCTGACGGCGCAGACGGCCGATCTGACCATGGAAGATGTGGCCCGGCTGACCGACGTCTTCTATATCGGAGGCACGAAAGTGGGCGCTTTGTTCGGCGAGGCAGTGGTGATCACCAATCCGGCGCTTAAGAAGGATTTCCGGTATCTTATCAAGCAGCGGGGCGGCATGCTGGCCAAGGGACGGCTTCTGGGCCTGCAGTTTGACGCGCTTTTTACAGACGATCTGTATTTTCAGCTTGGAAGACACGCAAATGAACTGGCCATGCGGTTGAAGAGCGCATTTCTGGAGAAGGGGTATGAGCTTTGCTATGATTCCTACACCAACCAGCAGTTCCCCATTCTTCCCAGCGAGCATATTGAGAAGCTGCGGGAGAACTATGCCTTCGGCGGCTGGGACGAGACCGACGACGATCGTCGGGCAGTGCGGTTCTGCACCAGCTGGGCGACCACGGAAGAAGCTGTTGATCAGCTGATCCGGGACATCCGGGAGCTTTAAGATGATCCGGACAAAGGAACTGGAAAGAGAAGACCTGGAAGCAGTGGCCAGGCTGGAGCAGGAGATCTTCCCGGACGCCTGGAGCGTGAAGGGGCTTGAAGAGAGCTTTTCCCAGAAGCAGGCGCTGATCCTGGGCGCCTGGATAGAAGAGGCGCTGGCCGGGTATGTGATCTTCTACCATGTGCTGGACGAGGGAGAGATCGCCCGGATCGCGGCGGCGCCATGGTGCAGGAATCAAGGGGTGGGATCTGCCCTTCTTGGAGAATTGGAAGAACGCTGCCGCCATCTTGGAGTGGGGCGGTTCCTTCTGGAAGTCCGGGAAGGAAATGAGACGGCCCGCTGTTTCTATGTAAGCCATGGCTTTAAGGAAGACGGCCGGCGGAAGAATTTTTATGAAGATCCTGTGGAAGACGCAGTGCTGATGAGCAAGGAGCTGACGAGATAAACAGGATGCGTGTGGAAAAGAACTGGCAGCGCTGTCAGCAGTTCCCACTAGGAATGGGACTGCCGGACAGATATAATAGAGGCGTACCAGACAGACAATTACAATGGATACGCACAGGAGGTAGCATATGCGCCAGTATGAGACAAAAGTAAGAGAGACGGAAGAGATCGCGAAGATCGTATGTAATAAATGCGGCCGGGAGATCCCGGTAGTAGAAGGGGTCCCCAGGGAGGATGTGCTGGAAGTAGAGAAGCACTGGGGATATTTCTCCCGCAAGGACGGCCGGACAGACCGGTTTGATCTGTGCGAGGATTGTTACGACGCGTTCGTGAAGAGTTTCCGCGTTAAGATAGGAGATTAATAGGAAAATGTTGGATGTATGTTTGCTTGGGACAGGCGGGATGATGCCGCTGCCTTACCGGTGGCTCACCGCGCTGATGGTGAGATATAACGGCAGCAGTCTTCTGATCGACTGCGGAGAGGGGACGCAGATCGCAATCAAGGAGAGAGGATGGAGCTTTAAACCCATCGATGTGATCTGCTTTACCCATTATCATGGAGACCACGTAAGCGGCCTCCCGGGCCTTTTGCTCACCATGGGAAATGCGGACCGGACGGAGCCTCTGACCCTGATCGGCCCCAAGGGGCTGGAGCGGGTGGTGAACGCCCTCAGGGTGATCGCGCCGGAACTGCCGTTTCCTATCAAATGTATAGAGATCAACGGACCGGAGCAGACCTTCGAGATGAACGGTTACCGGCTGAAGGCCTTCCGGGTGAACCACAATGTGCTCTGTTACGGGTATACCCTGGAGGTGGACCGGGCGGGCAAGTTTGACGTGGAGCGGGCCAACGCGGCCGGGATCCCGCAGAGGTTCTGGGGGATCCTGCAGAAAGGGGAGACGGTGGAGGATGACGGGAACGTCTACACACCGGATATGGTGCTGGGCCCTCCCAGGAAAGGGTTGAAGGTGACCTATTCTACAGATACCCGTCCCACCGATTCCATCCGGGAAAATGCGGCGGGATCGGATCTCTTTATCTGTGAAGGGATGTACGGAGAGAAGGATAAGCAGAAGAAAGCCAAAGAATATAAGCATATGACCTTCTATGAGGCGGCGCAGATCGCCAAAGACGCGGATGTGGCCGAGATGTGGCTCACCCATTACAGCCCGTCCCTGACAAAGCCGGAAGAATATATGGATGAGGTGCGGGCCATCTTTCCCCGGACAGTGGCGGCGAAAGACGGGCGTACGATGGAACTTGTTTTTACAGACTGAGCAGGGAGGAACAAGAGATGGAAGATACACTGATCCTGGCAATTGAGAGTTCCTGTGACGAGACTGCGGCGGCGGTGGTCAGAAATGGAAGAGAAGTTCTCTCCAACGTGATCTCTTCCCAGATCGATCTCCACACCCTCTATGGCGGCGTTGTGCCGGAGATCGCTTCCAGGAAACATATTGAGCGGATCAACCAGGTGATCGAGGAAGCGCTGAGCACAGCGGGGGTTTCCCTGGCGCAGACGGACGCGGTGGCAGTCACCTACGGCCCAGGTCTGGTGGGAGCCCTGCTTGTGGGCGTGGCAGAGGCGAAGGCCATTGCTTACGCGGCGGGGAAACCGCTGGTGGGCGTACATCATATTGAAGGACACATTGCGGCGAACTTTATCGAGCATCCGGAACTGGAACCGCCTTTTCTGTCCCTGGTGGTGTCCGGCGGACACACCCATCTGGTGCGGGTAGAAGATTACGGGGTATTCACGATCCTGGGAAGAACAAGAGACGATGCGGCGGGGGAGGCCTTTGACAAGGTTGCCCGGGCCATTGGGCTTGGATATCCGGGAGGCCCCAAGATCGATCGGGTTGCCAGAGAAGGAGACCCGGAGGCGATCGCATTTCCCAGGACTCATATAGAAGACGCGCCTTATGATTTCAGCTTCAGCGGCCTGAAATCGGCGGTGCTGAATTATATCAACGGCTGCCAGATGAAAGGGCAGGAATACCGGCAGGCGGATATCGCCGCCTCTTTTCAGAAGGCGGTGACCGATGTGCTGGTGGGAAACGCCATGCGCGCGGTGGAAGAATACCATGCGGATCGGTTTGCCATCGCCGGAGGAGTGGCGGCAAACTCGGCGCTTCGCCAGGCCATGAAAGAAGCCTGTGAAGAACG
The DNA here is from genome assembly GCF_048354975.1 of Massilistercora timonensis. Classification (NCBI taxonomy): domain Bacteria; kingdom Bacillati; phylum Bacillota; class Clostridia; order Eubacteriales; genus Massilistercora; species Massilistercora timonensis. The sequence continues at coordinate 38,747 of NZ_DBGCJQ010000008.1, forward strand.
GGGTGTAAAACTGTATTACCCGTCGCCGGTGTATTGTACGGACAATGCGGCGATGATCGGCGTGGCGGGATACTATGAATATCGGAAAGGGGTTCGGCACGGGCTGGATCTGAACGCCATACCGAATCTCAGGCTGGGAGAGCGGTAGTTATGAAGAAGAAGCATTGCACAGCCATTGTGCTGTCGGCGGGGCAGGGCAAACGGATGGGAGCCTCTGTACAGAAACAGTATATTGAATTGAAGGGGAATCCTCTGATCTGCTACACGTTGGCGGCGTTCCAGGAATCGCAGGTCATTGACGATATCATCCTGGTGGTTGGAGAAGGCCAGGAGGACTATGTCTACGACCAGATCGTGCAGAAATATCATTTCTATAAGGTGCGGGCCATTGTGAGAGGCGGAGAGGAGCGGTATGCTTCTGTATGGCAGGGGCTGAAGATCATTAAAAACGGAGCGGTCCCGGAAGTCTATCCGGACGGCTACATCTTTATCCACGACGGGGCAAGGCCCTTTGTGGATGAGGGGATCCTTAAGAGAGCCTATGAGACGGTGGATCAGTACCGGGCCTGCGTGGCGGGAATGCCCAGCAAAGATACGGTGAAGCTGGCAGATGAAAATGGATTCGCCCGTGTGACGCCTGCCCGGCGGGATGTGTGGACGATCCAGACGCCCCAGGTATTTGAGAGCAAGCTGATCATCGATGCGTATGACGCTTTGATGAAGCGGGAAAATGTCCAGGTGACAGACGACGCGATGGTGGTGGAGCAGACCGGTAATGTCCCGGTGAAACTCTTTGAGGGTTCCTATGAGAACATCAAGATCACCACTCCGGAAGATCTGGAGATTGCAGAAGTATTTCTGAAAAGGCGTTTTGAAACTCTTTTGGATTAGTCTGCGGTTGCCAGACTGACGGGCAGCGGGCGATTTGTGGCAAAAAATAAGGATTTTGTATTGACGCTGGATTTTGGGTGTGGTACAATGTCAATTGTCGCTGAGAGAAACGACGGATTTTGATATGGAGAGGTATCGAAGTGGTCATAACGAGGCGGTCTTGAAAACCGTTTGTCCGCAAGGGCGCGTGGGTTCGAATCCCACCCTCTCCGCTTGGAAACTACCAGGCGGCAGCGGCGGTGGTTTTCAGTTATAGATATAGTAAGACGTAAGTCGATTAGTTTGGAGAAGTACCCAAGCTGGCCGAAGGGGCTCCCCTGGAAAGGGAGTAGGTCGTTAATAGCGGCGCGAGGGTTCAAATCCCTCCTTCTCCGCTCGTCAAGAAAAACTGTCTGGAATGAAAGTTCCAGACAGTTTTTCTCTGACAGGGATCCGGACGGATATTTTGTGGTGTCATGTCCGGTGAAAAACTAGGTATGGTATCCGATAAAAAGGCGCGACAAAAAAGTGAAAAAAACCAGGAAAAGGTCTTGACACTAAACTGCGTTCAGTGATATTATATCTAGGCTGACCCGTGAGGGCCGGCAAAAAAGAACCTTGATAACTGAACAATAGACACCAACCCTGAAAATTCTTTAAGAGAGAATTCAGAGAACCGCTTTGAACTGTGAGACAGTTTGGAGCGAACCCAAAACAGTAAAAGGGATAAGGAAGCTAGTTAGTTTTCTTGGACCTGGATGAACTTGATCTTAAGCCTGTATAACAGCAGGCATGAGGTTTTTAACGAGAGTTTGATCCTGGCTCAGGATGAACGCTGGCGGCGTGCCTAACACATGCAAGTCGAGCGAAGCACTTACTTTAGATTTCTTCGGAATGACGAAGTTTGTGACTGAGCGGCGGAC
>NZ_DBGCJQ010000009.1:0-4649 GCF_048354975.1 Massilistercora timonensis
CTCACGAAGGAAGCACCTGAGGAGGAAGCTGTGTTTGCCGGGATCCTGACGGGGAAGACAGTAGAAGACAGTGGGGACGCTGCAAAGACAGGCATGGAATTGCTGGAGAAATACGGGTATGGACTGAAAGACAGTCTGAAAGCCGGCGCGCTGCCCGGCATGGCGGGCGGTATGGCGCTCATCCTGGCAGCCGGACTTGCGGCCTGCGCAGGTCTTGCCTGGCATGGCATGAGGCTTAAGAGAGAAGCCCGGGAGCGGGCGGACTATCTGGAGGAAAAGCTGAAAGAGGAGACAGTCCGCAACCAGAAGATGGAGGCGGAACTCCGGCGGGAGGAGCAGGAAACCAAGTCCCTGATCACCGATATTTCCCATCAGCTCAAGACGCCGGTGGCCTCCCTGAAGATGAGTTATGAGATCGAGGATTCCACAGAACTTTCAGCGGAAGAAACGGAGGAGTTCCGAAGGAAAGAGCGGGAAGATGTGGAACGGCTGGAACATCTTCTCCAGGCTTTTACCCAGATGAGCAAGCTGGAGACCGGCATGATCCGGCTGAAGCCGGAGAAGGCGGGTGTGAAAGCGACCCTGGCAAGGGCAGTGGCCGGCGCATATGCGAAAGCGATAGATAAAAACATTTCCATTGAAACGGAAGAATTTGCTGACGTTGCGGTTGTCCATGATCCGGGCTGGACGGCGGAGGCGATCGGAAATGTGCTGGACAACGGTGTGAAATACGCGCCGGCCGGCACCTGTATCACCATCCGGGTGTCGGAGCTGGTCAGCTATGTCATGATAGAAGTGGAAGACGAAGGCCCGGGGATCCCGGCGGAGGAACAGCCCAGGATCTTCCAGAGATTTTACCGGGGCAAGGCGGAAGCGGTACGAAAGGCGGAGGGCTCCGGCGTGGGCCTTTACCTTACCAGGCGGATCCTGGAAGAGCAGGGCGGAACGGTGTGCGTGAAGAGCGGAAGAACCGGCGGGAGCAAGTTTGTGATCACCCTGCCGAAAGAATAAGATTTCTTACAAAACTGTTACCTTTTTTGTTACCTTTCTGTAAGCTTCGGGCGGTATGCTCTGTACAGAAACAAAGAAGCAGGCACAAAGAGGAGGCTTACAATGAAGGCGATTTTAGAGACAAAAGATCTGGTAAAATATTACGGCTCCGGTGACAATCTGGTAAAAGCCATCGACCACACCGATATCCGCGTGGAGCCTGGAGAATTTGCGGCAGTGGTGGGGCGTTCCGGCTCGGGAAAGAGCACGCTTTTGCACATGCTGGGGGGACTGGACCGGCCCGATTCCGGCAAGGTGCTGGTGGAAGGACGGGACATTTTCCGGTTAAAGGACGACCGGCTGGCAGTGTTCCGCAGGCGGAAGATCGGATTTATCTTCCAGAGTTACAATCTGGTGCCGTCCTTAAATGTATGGGAAAATATCGTGCTGCCCATCGGGCTGGACGGCCGGAAAGTGGACCGGGAGTATGTGATGGACATCGTGCGAAAGATCGGCATGTCAGACCGGCTTCACGCCCTGCCGGGCACCCTGTCCGGCGGACAGCAGCAGCGGGTGGCCATCGCCAGGGCCCTGGCTTCACGCCCGGCCATCATCCTGGCCGATGAGCCCACCGGCAACCTGGACTCCCGGACGGAGATCGAGGTGGTGAGCCTTCTGAAACACTGCGTGACCGAATACGGGCAGACGCTTGTCATGATCACCCACGACGAGACCATTGCCCAGATGGCGGACCGGATGATCGTCATCGAGGACGGGAAGGTGGTGCGGTCATGAAGACAGTGACAAAGACAGCCCTTGCCTATGCACGCCAGAACCGGACCCGGAATATGATCAGCGGGGCAGCCATCATCCTGACCACTCTTTTGATCTTTATGGTGCTGACGGTAGGATATGCCTCTGTCAAAGTGCGGTTCGCAGCTGTGAACGCCTACTATCCGCCTTATCACGCCATGTTCCGGCAGGTGTCAGAAGAGGATGCGGGGAAGCTGAAAAGCCACAATGATATGGAGGAAGTGGGGCTTCGCTCGGATCTGGGGGAAGGGGTGGACGATGATTCCACCATCCTGTTTCTCTGGATGGATGCACAGGCTCTGGAACTGAACAAAGTAGAACTGGCAGAGGGCACGTTTCCAAAAGCAGGAAATGAGATCGCGCTTCCGGAAGGACTGCTCGCCGAGTACGGGATCACTGCCGGGATCGGGGATACGGTGACGCTCCCGCTTCAGATTTACGAAGACGGCGGACTGGGGTATCAGAAAGAAGAGCCTTTCCGGATCAGCGGATTTCTAAAAGGAGAGATTGACGAGGAAAACAAAGCCTACTCGGTGCTGGTGTCCAGGGACTGTCTGGAACAGTCGGTTCCGGCAAAAGACCGGGAGTACCGGGTGATGTTCCGCCTTCAGGATGTGGGGGAACATGTCGCCACTACGGACGCCATCGAAGAGCGGGTCCGGGAGATTGGCGCGGATTTTGGCGTATCGGAGGACAACGTGGTCATTAACACCGATTATCTGATGGCCAATTATACGGACCCGGCGGCTCTTTTCGCCGTTGTCTGTATCATCCTGGTGGTGATGGCGGCGGGCGTGCTGACCATCTACAGCATCCACTATGTCTCTATGATCCCGAAGGTTCAGGAGTATGGAAAATTAAAGGCCATGGGAGCCACCAGGCGGCAGATCCGGCAGATCGTCTTCCGGGAAGGCCTGCTTGTGACAGCGCTTTCCCTGCCACTGGGGCTTCTTCTGGGGAGCCTTCTGGCAGGCCCGGTGATCCGCTGGATCTACCGGATCAGCGGGGAAGGCGTGCAGACCAACGCGGCGGCCATGGAAATGAACCGGATCTGCATGGAACTGCTGGAGCAGAGACAGGTGCCGGTCCTGTACGGGTGGGTTTACATCCTGACCATTCTGACTGTGCTGGTTACGGTGTATCTGTCCCTGGTAAAGCCTATGCGGATGGCGGCGAAGATCTCTCCGGTGGAAGCCATGCGGTATCAGGGAGAGATCCGGGAGAAGAAAAAAGAGCGGAAGGGATTTGCAGAGATGAGTCTTGTAAAACTGACCCGCTCCAACCTGTCCCGGAATAAAAAAAGATCCATCCTGACCATCGTGACACTGGGCGCAGTGGGAATCCTCTTCATGGCGGTGGCCACCGTCCTTAGCTGCGCCGATCCGGAGGAGATCGCAAAGCAGGAGTTTGAGGGGGATTATGAGATCGCCGTGGACAGCTGGGAGGGGGATAAAATGAACCCGGACCGGGCCTGGGTGAATCTAGCGCAGAACAACCCGCTGAACGGGGAACTGCTGGAGCAGATCCGGGCCGTAGACGGAGTGGAGGAAGTCAAAGTGAAGACCTATCTTACCGGAACGCTGGCGGATCTGGACCCGGAGCGGGAGATCGCCTCCGCCAGCATCCAGGGCCTGGATGAATCTTACCGGGAGATCGTGGAGAACTGCCAGATCGAAGGGGCGGTTACCTGGGAAGAACTGGAAGAGGGAGAGAAGATCCTGGTCTCTGACCATATGCTGCGCTGGTTCCCGGAACTGAAGCTGGGCGACGCGGTGCGGATGGAACTGGAGACCCCGGAGGGGACGGTGGAGCGCACCTTCGAGATCGCCGCCGTCGGAGAGTATCCTTCGGCCGTATCCGGGAGCAACTTTCTGCTGCCGGACTCTGTGCTGGCGAAGATCACAGGGGCAGACGTAAGCGACATCTGCGTGATCCGGCTGGAAGAAGGGATCGATCAGACCGGACGGCAGGAAGCCTATACGAAGCTGGAGAATCTGGCAAAGACGAGCGTCTATCTGACTACCGACAGCTTTGAAAAGCATGTGGAGACCTGGGAGACGGCGGTCACAGTCATGACTGTGCTTGGTTACGCCTTCCTGCTGATCCTGGGCGCGGTGGGCGTGATGAACCTGATCAACACCATGGTCAACAGCATCTACACCCGGAGACGGGAACTGGGGATCATCCAGGCCATCGGCATGTCGGAAAAGCAGCTGGTGCGGATGCTGCAGCTGGAAGGGCTTTTCTACACGGCGGGGACCCTTTTGGTGGCGCTGGGGATGGGAAGCCTGGCCGGATACGGTATTTTCCTGTATGCCAAAGCAGAAAATATGATGAACATCACTGTGTATCACTATCCGGGGATCCAGGCGGCGGTCCTGGCCGTGGCGGTGGCGGCGCTGCAGATGATCCTGACCTGCGCCGTGTCCCGGAACTTCCGCAGGATGAGCCTGACCGACCGGATCCGGTACGGGGAGTAAAGACCGGAGGAGGGATGCTGCCCTTTGTGCAAAGTATTGGGAAGAATGACGAAAAAATTTATTCTTGTAAATAGAATGCACAAAAAAAGCAAGAAAATTAAAAAAAGAAGCAAAAGAAGGATAGAAAGAGCGGTTGCGAAAAGTTATAATACAAGTAATCTGATTAACCAAATTTTTTAAGGAAGGTGAGGTAACGTTATGAAAAAGAAATCAGTCAAAAAGCTTTTATCAGCCGTTCTGGTATCTGCGATGACCGTAGTTCTGCTTGCAGGATGCGGCGGAAGCGGTGACAGCGGAAGTGATGAAGGCGGAAGCGGCGACGGCAAAACCCTGAAGGTTGCGGCGTTCGAAGGAGGAAACGGAGCT
>NZ_DBGCJQ010000010.1:0-14512 GCF_048354975.1 Massilistercora timonensis
GTCCCAAGACAGGAGATTCTTCCAATATCATGCTCTGGGGCGGACTCGCCCTTCTGGCCGGTTTCTCTGCGGTCCTGACAGTAGTGATCCGGCGCAGGAAAGAAAACTAACAGATGGAGATGACAGACCTTACAGGGCGCCGGTTTGGCAGACTGAAGGCGCTGTATCCCACAGAAAACCGGGACCGGCACGGGACCGTCTGCTGGATCTGCAGATGTGACTGCGGACAGGAAGTGGAAGTGTCGGCGGCCAGTCTTATGGGCGGGATCTGCAAGAGCTGCGGCTGCCTGAAGAAAGAAAACCAGGAGAAGATAAGGGAAAGACTTCACCGGGTGGACGGCACCTGTGTGGAATTCCTGGAGAAGCGAAAATACAGGAAGGATAATAAAAGCGGCTTCCGGGGTGTGTTCTGCACACCTTCCGGGAAATACAGAGTGAGTATCGGCTTCCGGGGGAAGCGGATCTATCTTGGGGTCTACAATACCTTTGAAGAGGCTGTGGCGGCAAGAAAGAAAGGGGAAGAGGAGATCCATGGCGGCTTCCTGAGGGAGTACCGGGCATGGGAACAAAAAGCAAAGGAAGATCCTCAGTGGGCCCGGGAACATCCATTTGGCAATACGTCCTCCGACTAAGAGAAAAGGGGCGGGAAAACATTTCAGGTTTCCCGTCCCTTTTGGCATCCGTCCTGCTGGAAATGTGAACACTTTGTAAACAGCTTGAATTGGCTTTTGGTTAGTGTTAGAATGGAGAATGAGTAAATTTAGGATAAGGAGTTTATATCTGGCATGGGTTTGATAGAAAAGATTTTTGGAACACACAGTGAGAATGAGCTGAAGCGGGTCTATCCCATCGTGGATGAGATCGAGGCCATGGAGCCGGAGATGCAGGCTCTTTCTGACAGTGAGCTCCGGGAGAAGACCAGAGAATTTAAAGAGAGGCTTTCGGAGGGCGAGACTTTGGACGATATCCTTCCGGAGGCTTTTGCTGTTGTCCGGGAGGCGGCGGCGCGGACGCTGGGTATGAAGCACTACCGGGTACAGCTGATCGGCGGTGTGATCCTGCATCAGGGACGGATCGCGGAGATGAAGACCGGTGAAGGTAAGACCCTGGTGGCCACGCTTCCGGCTTATCTGAATGCGCTGACCGGAGAGGGAGTCAACATTGTAACGGTGAATGATTATCTGGCCAAGCGTGATGCGGAGTGGATGGGACAGGTCCATGAATTCCTGGGTCTGACGGTAGGCGTGGTGCTCAACAGTATGGACAATGACGAGCGCCGGGCGGCATATAACTGTGATATCACTTATGTGACCAACAATGAGCTGGGCTTTGATTATCTGCGTGACAACATGGTGATCTACAAGGAGAACCTGGTGCAGAGAGGTCTGAAATATGCCATCATCGACGAGGTGGACTCGGTGCTGATCGATGAGGCGCGGACGCCTCTTATCATTTCCGGTCAGAGCAGCAAATCCACCAGCCTTTATGAGGCCTGCGACATCCTGGCCCGCCAGTTGCAGCGTGGAGAGGCCAGCGGGGAGTTTTCCAAGATCAATGCCATCATGGGTGAGGAGATCGAGGAGACCGGAGATTTCATCGTCAATGAGAAGGAGAAGAACATCAATCTGACGGAAGACGGTGTGAAGAAGGTGGAGAGATTCTTCCACATCGAGAACCTGGCAGATCCGGAGAATCTGGAGATCCAGCACAACATCATCCTGGCCCTGCGGGCCCACAACCTGATGTTCCGCGACAAGGACTATGTGGTGAAAGATGACGAGGTGCTGATCGTAGATGAGTTCACGGGACGTATCATGCCGGGACGCCGGTATTCTGACGGTCTTCATCAGGCGATCGAGGCCAAGGAGCATGTGAAGGTGAAGAGAGAGAGCAGGACCCTTGCCACCATCACCTTCCAGAACCTGTTCAATAAATTCGAGAAGAAGGCCGGCATGACCGGTACCGCCCTGACAGAGGAGAAGGAGTTCCGGGAGATCTACGGGATGGACGTGATCGAGATCCCTACCAATGTGCCGGTTATCCGTAAGGATCTGGAGGATGCGGTATATAAAACGAAGAAAGAAAAGTTCAAGGCAGTCTGCGATGCCATCGAGGAAGCCCACGCCAATCACCAGCCGGTGCTGGTGGGCACCATCACCATCGAGACTTCCGAGCTCTTAAGCGGTATGCTGAAGCGCCGGGGGATCAAGCACAACGTACTGAATGCCAAGTTCCATGAGATGGAGGCGGAGATCGTTGCACAGGCAGGTATTCATGATGCTGTCACGATTGCCACCAACATGGCCGGACGTGGTACGGATATCAAGCTGGATGACGAGGCAAGAGCGGCCGGCGGATTAAAGATCATCGGTACTGAGCGGCATGAGTCCCGGCGGATCGACAATCAGCTGCGGGGCCGTTCCGGACGGCAGGGAGACCCGGGTGAGTCCAGATTCTATATCTCCCTGGAAGACGATCTTATGCGGCTGTTCGGATCAGAGCGTCTGATGAATATCTTCAATACGCTGGGCGTTGAGGAAGGCGAGCAGATCGAGCACAAGATGCTTTCCAGCGCCATTGAGCGGGCACAGGAGAAGATTGAGAGCAATAACTTTGGCATCCGTAAGAACCTGCTGGAATATGATCAGGTCATGAATGAGCAGCGGGAGATCATCTATGAAGAGCGCCGCCGGGTTCTGGACGGCGAGAATATGCGGGATTCCATCTTCCACATGATCAATGACTACATTGAGAATACGGTGGATATGCTGATCTCTCCGGATCAGGAGAGCGAGGACTGGGATCTGACTGAACTGAACTTAACGATCCACAAGACGATCCCCATGGCTCTGATCCGGGAAGAAGACGTCAGGAATATGAGCCAGAAGGAACTGAAACATTTCCTGAAGGAGCGGGCGGCCAAGGCGTATGAAGTTAAGGAAGCAGAAGCGCCGGAGCCGGAGCACTGGAGAGAAGTGGAGCGGGTGATCCTTCTGAGAGTCATCGATGCCAAGTGGATGGCCCATATCGACGATATGGATCAGCTTCGTCAGGGCATCGGTCTGCAGGCATACGGCCACAGAGACCCCAAGGTAGAGTACAAGATGCTGGGCTATGATATGTTTGGCGAGATGACAAGGGGCATCACAGAAGATACAGTCCGTTCCCTGTTCCACATCCGCATCGAGCAGAAAGTGGAGAGAGAGCAGGTGGCCAAGGTGACCGGGACCAACAAGGATGATTCTGCGGCGAAAGCGCCGAAGAAGCGGGCGGAGAAGAAGATCTACCCCAATGATCCCTGCCCCTGCGGAAGCGGCAAGAAGTATAAGCAGTGCTGCGGCCGCAAGAAATAGAATGTGAATGAAGAAATGAGGTGACAAGATGGTCGAATTAGATCAGTACAAAAGTCTGATGAACGCCTATGAAGAACCTCTTGCCGAAGTGAGGGATTCACTTTGACCTCTCCGGCAAGGAGAAGCGGATCCAGGAACTGGAACGCAAGATAGAAGAACCTGGCTTCTGGGACGACCCGGAGGAGTCCCAGAAGGTGATGAAGGAATTAAAGAGCCTTCAGGAGCTGGTCAAAGAGATGGAAGGGCTTCTCGCCGTCCGGGAGGACATCCTGGTCCTGATCGAGATGGCATATGAAGAAAATGACGATTCCATGGTGAAGGAGATCCAAAGTGAGATCCAGGGATTTGAGACGCAGTTTGAAGAACTGCGGACCCGCACCCTGCTCTCCGGGGAGTACGACGGCTGTAACGCCATCGTGACCATCCATGCGGGGGCTGGCGGGACGGAGTCCTGCGACTGGGCCGGGATGCTGTACCGGATGTACACACGCTGGGCGGAGCGGAAAGGATTTTCCATTCAGGTACTGGATTTCCTGGATGGGGATATCACCGGAATCAAGGGCGTGACCTTCCAGGTAAACGGAGAAAACGCCTACGGGTATCTGAAGTCGGAGAAGGGAGTGCACCGGCTGGTCCGGATCTCGCCGTTTAACGCGGCGGGGAAGAGACAGACCTCATTTGCCTCCTGCGATGTGGTGCCGGACATTGAGGATGATATCGATATTGAGATCGCGGATGATGATCTGAAGATCGATACCTACCGGGCCAGCGGCGCCGGAGGGCAGCACGTCAACAAGACCTCTTCTGCTATCCGGATCACCCATCTTCCCACGGGGATCGTGGTGCAGTGCCAGAATGAGCGGTCACAGCACCACAATAAAGAGAAAGCCATGCAGATGCTGAAGGTAAAGCTGAAGCTTCTGAAAGAGCAGGAGCAGGCGGAGAAGGTCTCCGATATCCGGGGAGAGGTAAAAGAGATCGGATTCGGCAATCAGATCCGGTCATACGTGATGCAGCCTTACACTCTGGTGAAGGATCACAGGACCAATGTGGAGACCGGCAATGTAAGCGCCGTGCTGGACGGAGACATCGATTTATTTATTAACGCGTATCTAAAAGAAACAGTGAACACATAAAGGGAGGAAGTTATGGTAAATATTGCGGTAATGGGATACGGAACGGTAGGTTCCGGCGTGGTGGAAGTCATCAACACCAACGGAAAGAGGATCAATCAGAGGATCGGGGAAGAACTGAATATCAAATACGTGCTGGATCTGAGAGATTTCCCCGGAGATCCGGTGCAGGAGAAGATCATCCATGATTTTGAGACCATTGTCAATGACGATGAGATCAAGATCGTAGTGGAAGTCATGGGAGGGATCGAGCCTGCATACACATTTGTAAAGCGCTGTCTTCTGGCGGGAAAGAGCGTGACCACATCCAACAAGGCGCTGGTCGCCAAACACGGGGCGGAACTGCTGTCCATTGCCAGAGAGAAGAATATCAATTTCCTGTTTGAGGCAAGTGTGGGCGGCGGGATCCCGATCATCCGTCCGCTGAACTCTTCTCTCACAGCGGATGAGATCGAGGAGATCACCGGGATCCTCAACGGGACTACCAATTATATGATGACGAAAATGTTCTACGAAGGCGCAGATTATGACACCGTGCTGAAGGAGGCCCAGGCCAACGGATTTGCGGAGCAGAATCCGGAAGCGGATGTGGAAGGCTACGATGCCTGCCGCAAGATCGCCATCCTGTCTTCGCTGATCTCCGGGCAGCAGGTGGATTTTGAAGACATTTACTGTGAAGGGATCACCCGGATCACAGTGGAAGATATGAAGTACGCCAAAGAGATGGGCATGACCATCAAACTCCTTGCCTCCAGCAAGCGGCAGGGAGAGAAACTGCACGCCATCGTGGCGCCCTGCCTGATCTACCCGGAACATCCGCTCTACAGCGTGGACGGCGTGTTCAACGCCATCTTTGTCCATGGTAATGTGCTGGGAGACGCCATGTTCTACGGAAGCGGCGCAGGGAAACTTCCTACAGCCAGCGCGGTGGTGGCCGACGTGGTTGAGGAAGCCAAGAACCTGAACCGGAACGTGATGACCATGTGGAAGCAGGAGAAGCTTGAGATCGAGGACAAGGCGGACGCTTCCCGGAGATTCTTCGTGCGGATGAAGGGAGAGGCGAAGGAAATGCTTCCCGGGCTGGAGAAGACATTTGGCAAGGTGGAAGTTGTGCAGGTGCCTGGGCTTGACGGAGAATTCGGCTTTACCACCTGCGTGATGACAGAGGGAGCGTATGAGGACCGGGCGAAAGGGTATCAGGATCAGATCCTTCATATGATCCGGATCGAAGACCTGGATGAAGCAGGAGAATAGATATGAAATATGTGGTTGTGCTGAGTGATGGGATGGCGGGAAGACCGCTGTCGGAACTGGATGGGAAGACTACACTGGAAGCAGCAGAGACGCCGGTGATGGATGAACTGGCGCCGGTGTCTGAGCTGGGGATGGCCTCCATGGTGCCGGAAGGGATGGCGCCGGGAAGCGACACGGCGAATCTGTCGGTGATGGGATACGATCCCAGGATCTACTACACCGGGCGCTCTCCGCTGGAAGCGCTGAGCATCGGAGTGGAGATGGAGGAGAGCGACGTCTCTTTCCGCTGCAATCTGGTGACGCTGTCGGAAGAAGATGTTCCCTACGGGGAGCGGACCATCCTGGACCATAGTTCGGACGAGATCGCAACAAAGGATGCGGCGGAGCTTCTGAAAGCACTGGAACAGGGCCTGAAGCAGGAGGGGTTCTCCTTCTATGTGGGAACCAGCTACCGGCACCTTCTGATCTGGAAGGAAGGCAGGATCCTGGATCTGACGCCGCCCCATGATGTGCTGGGCAGGAAGATTGAAGAATATCTGCCGGAGGATCCCGTCTTCCGGGAGATGATGGAGAAAAGCTATGAGATCCTGGAGCATCACCCCATCAATGAGGCGCGCAGGAGACAGGGGCTTCATCCGGCCAACTCCGCCTGGTTCTGGGGAGCAGGGAAGAAACCGTCTCTTCCTGATTTCCAGGAGCGGACCGGGAAGAGAGGGATCATGATCTCTGCGGTAGATCTTCTGAAAGGGATCGCGGTAGGAGCCGGAATGGACTGTGCTTTTGTAGAGGGAGCCAACGGCGGACTTCACACCAACTATGAGGGGAAAGCCGCTGCTGCGGCTGAGGCGCTGATCCGGCAGGGATATGATTTTGCCTACATCCATGTGGAGGCGCCGGATGAGATGGGACACCAGGGCCAGATCCAGGATAAGATCCAGGCCATTGAGAATGTGGATCAGAGAGTCTTACGACCGTTGGTGGAGAGCCTGCGGGAGGCAGGGGAAGATTTTCGCCTGCTGTTGCTGCCCGATCATCCCACGCCCATCGAGGTGCGCACCCATACCGGAGAGGCGGTTCCCTATCTCTTGTATGACAGCACCCATCCGGTGAAGGGACAGGAAGCATATTGTGAGAAGACAGGGGAAGCCACCGGCAGGAACTGGCCGGAAGGCTACCGCCTGATCAGTCATTTATTACAGGAGGAGCTATGCTGATCGTAAAAAAATTCGGCGGCACTTCAGTCGCTGATAAGGAAAGAATCTATAATGTAGCCAGGCGGTGTATGGAGGATTACAAAGCAGGCCACGATGTGGTGGTAGTCCTGTCCGCCATGGGCAAGACCACGGATGATCTGATCGAACTGGCCAGGAGTATCAATCCCAGGGCGAAACAGCGGGAGATGGATATGCTCCTGACGACCGGCGAGCAGGTGTCTGTTTCCCTGATGGCCATGGCGCTGCACGCCATGGATGTGCCGGCAGTGTCCCTGAATGCCTTCCAGGTTCGGATGCATTCCACATCCAGATATGGAAATGCCCGGTTCAAACGGGTGGACACCGAGCGGATCCAGCATGAACTGGATTCCCGCAAGATCGTGATCGTCACCGGGTTCCAGGGAGTGAACAAATACGATGATATCACAACCCTTGGCCGGGGCGGATCCGACACCACGGCAGTGGCCCTGGCGGCGGTGCTCCATGCAGATAAATGTGAGATCTATACGGATGTAGACGGGATCTATACGGCGGATCCGCGGATCGTGAAGAACGCCCGCAAGCTGGATGCCATCAGCTATGACGAGATGCTGGAGCTGGCAAGTCTTGGGGCGAAGGTTCTCCATAACCGTTCCGTGGAGATGGCGAAAAAATACAATGTGGAACTGGTAGTGCGTTCCAGTCTGAATGAGACAGAGGGAACGGTTGTCAAGGAGGTAGCAAGCGTGGAAAAACTATTGGTGACAGGTGTGGCGGCAGACGCGAACACAGCGCGGATTTCCGTGATCGGAGTAGAGGACCGGCCGGGTGTGGCATTCCGCATCTTTGATGTGCTGGCGAAGAAAGGGATCAATGTGGATATCATCCTTCAGTCCGTAGGAAGGGACGGAACGAAGGATATTTCCTTCACGGTGGCGTCCAGCGACATGGAGGCGGCGATCGCCATCCTGGAGGAGAACAAAGAACGTCTCACGATCAAAGATATCGTGTGGGACGAGCATGTGGCCAAGCTTTCTGTGGTGGGCGCCGGGATGATGAGTAATCCGGGAGTCGCCGCAAAGATGTTTGAATCTTTATATAATTCCAGGATCAATATCAACATGATCGCCACTTCTGAGATCCGGATCACCGTACTGGTGGATGAGAAGGATATCGACAAGGCGATGAACGCAGTCCATGACGGATTTGAGGTCAATGATTAAGAGAGTCTGTGATTAGAGAGAAAGCCGGCGACCAGCCGTCTGTTTTCCGGAGAGATGGAGCGGAACATCTGGATTATTTCCACTTCCTCCCGGGAGAGATAGATGGCGGCGTCGGTTTTTTTGTTCTTGGCCAGAATATAGGAGACAGGGGAAACGGACAATTCTTCCGAATGGCGGCGGGCGCCGGGAAGATTCTTCAGCACCAGGGCGTCAAGAGAGACCCGGTAACAGCGGGCGAGAAAAAGGAGAGAATCCAGATCCGGAGTCCGCTTGCCGGTTTCGTAGTTGGAATAAGCCTGCCGGGAGATGTTGAGCATTTTGCTCAGCGCCTTCTGAGTCAGTCCATGTTTCTTTCTGAGGTAACGCAGGTTGTTGGCAAGCTGTATATTGGACATGGCAGTCTCCTTCGTCGGTCATTCGATGGTAACAGTGATAGTATAGCAATTTGTCCAATAAATAGGTAACTATGCGTCAAAACGTTACAAACCAGAATAAGGCAACAAATCGTTGCCTTATTTTTTGCTGAGATTACTGTTGTGATACTGGGAAGAAAAAGTTACGTCCTCGCCAAACCAGTGGGGCGGGGTGAAGGAATTGGCGGAAGCCTCGTCAGGGAATTCCACTTCCGCCAGTACAAGGGGGGCCAGGTCGCCCCGGAACAGGTCCAGTTCAATGGTGAGGGTGTCTGTAAGAGGGATCCGGTATCTTCGTTTCCGAATCAGCCGGCCGTCTACCTTGGGCAGAAGATGTTGGTAAGCCTCCTCTGTAAGAGGGAGGTTGTATTCTTCACGGACCATAAGCCCGCCGGATTTATAAGTGAGTTCATACCGGTCGTCATCTCTGCGGATCCGGATCACCGGATCGGTGCACAGATATCCCTGCTCCAGTTCCCGGAAGGGGAAGGAATCAAGATCCTCCGGCAGCTTTTGGACCAGATATTTGCGTTCGATTTCCATATTCCATCATCCTTTCCTTATCTATCATAAACGTATTTACACTAAATGTAAACGGTGTTAATATTGAAATAAGTATGCAGATATAAGGCTGAGTTTCAAAAAGAATAAAAGGAAGGGAGAAAAGGGAAATGAAGCGGGTAAATGTTTTGCTGGCAGATGGTTTTGAGGAAGTAGAAGCCTTGACGGTAGTCGATCTTCTGAGACGGGCCAAGGTTTATGTAGATACGGTTTCCATCATGGAAGATTATACGGTGCACGGATCCCACGGGATCAACGTCCAGACAGAGGATCTGTTTGAGGAAGCGGATTTTGGTGAGGCGGATATGGTAGTCCTGCCGGGAGGAATGCCGGGAACCACCAA
Organism: Massilistercora timonensis; assembly: GCF_048354975.1. Classification (NCBI taxonomy): domain Bacteria; kingdom Bacillati; phylum Bacillota; class Clostridia; order Eubacteriales; genus Massilistercora; species Massilistercora timonensis. The sequence continues at coordinate 9,474 of NZ_DBGCJQ010000010.1, forward strand.
CCTGAAGGCCCACAGCGGGGTCCGGAAGGTAGTGACGGATTTTGCCGCGGAGGGCAAGTATGTGGCGGCGATCTGCGCGGCGCCTACCATCCTGGCGGATCTGGGGCTTCTTAAGGGCAGGCGGGTCACCTGCTATCCGGCCATGGAGAAGGAGATCCAGGGAGCGGTGATCACCCGGGCGCCTGTGACGGTGGACGGTAATCTGATCACCAGCCGGGGCGTTGGGACCGCCATTGATTTCGCCCTGGAACTGATCCAGATCCTGGAGGGGAGAGCGAAGGCAGAAGAAATCGCGGAGTCCATCGTATACGAATAGAAAATGCTGGATATTTAGCGGGGTTTGTGTTATACTTCATTGGTGAATGTATTGAAATATGCCCGTTTTCGGCCTGGTGAAGGCGGGATAGAAACAGGAGGAGTCAGAGGAAAATGAATTTACAGGTAGAAAAATTAGAGAAAAACATGGCGAAGCTTACCATCGAAGTGTCCGCCGATGAGTTGGAGAAAGCGCTCCAGAACGCATATATGAGACAGAAAAACAAGATCAATATGCCTGGTTTCCGTAAGGGAAAAGTACCGCGCCAGATGATCGAGAAGATGTACGGACCGGAGATTTTCTATGATGATGCGGCCAACAGCCTGATCCCAAAGGCATACTCTGAGGCTTATGACGAGTGTGAGCTGGAGATCGTATCCCAGCCGGAGATCAACGTAGAGCAGATCGAGAAGGGCAAGCCCTTTATCTTCACTGCGCAGGTAGCTACCAAACCGGAAGTTACTCTGGGCGAGTACAAGGGACTGGAAGTAGATAAGGTTTCCACCCGCGTGACCCAGAAGGAAGTAGACGCGAAGATCCAGGAAGAGGCGGAGAAGAACGCCCGTACCATCACGGTAGAGGATCGTCCGGTACAGGATAAAGACGAGATCATCCTGGACTTTGAAGGCTTCGTGGACGGCGAGGCGTTCGAGGGCGGCAAGGGTGAGAACTACCCGCTGACCATCGGTTCCGGATCCTTTATCCCCGGATTCGAGGAGCAGCTCATCGGGGCAGAGCCGGAGAAGGAGATCGAAGTAAAGGTTACTTTCCCGGAGGATTATCACGCAGAGGACCTGAAGGGCAAAGACGCAGTGTTCAAATGTACCATCCATGAGATCAAGGCCAAGGAGATCCCGGAGATCGACGATGAATTCGCGGCAGAAGTTTCCGAATTTGACACTCTGGATGAATATAAAGCCGATGTAAAGGCAAAGATCAAAGAGCAGAAGGCTGCAGACGGAAAGCGTAAGAAAGAGGATCAGGCGGTAGAGAAGGCCATCGCCAACGCTACCATGGAGATCCCGGACGCAATGGTTGATACCCAGGCCCGCCAGATGATGGATGAGTTCGCACAGCGGATCCAGGCCCAGGGTCTTACCATGGACCAGTACTTCCAGTTTACCGGAATGGACCGGGAGAAGATGATGGAAGAGATGAAGCCTCAGGCGCTGAAGCGCATTGAGACTCGTCTTGTGCTGGAGGCGGTAGCCAAGGCAGAGAACATCGAGATCAGCGACGAGAAGCTGGACGAAGAGCTGGCGAAGATGGCGGAAGCCTACAAGATGGAAGTTGATAAGCTCAAAGAGTTCATGGGCGACGCTGAGAAAAAACAGATGAAAGAAGATATGGCTGTCCAGGAGGCAGTTACCTTCCTGGCGGAGAATGCAGTAGAGAAATAACAGACGCAAAAGAAGCAGACGGGAGGCATAGAATCTATGAGTTTAGTACCTTATGTCATTGAGCAGACCAGCCGCGGCGAGCGCTCTTATGATATTTATTCCAGACTTCTGAAGGACCGGATCATTTTCCTGGGGGAGGAAGTAACGGATGTATCTGCCAGCGTGATCGTGGCCCAGCTGCTGTTTTTGGAGGCAGAGGATCCGGAGAAGGATATCCACCTGTACATCAACAGTCCGGGAGGATCTGTGACGGCAGGGATGGCGATCTACGATACCATGCAGTATATCAAGTGCGATATTGAGACCATCTGTATCGGAATGGCGGCAAGTATGGGATCATTCCTGCTTTCCGGCGGTACAAAGGGAAAAAGGCTGGCGCTTCCCAACGCGGAGATCATGATCCATCAGCCTTCCGGCGGAGCGCAGGGCCAGGCGTCGGAGATCCAGATCGCGGCGGAGCATATCCTGAAGACCCGCCACAAACTGAATCAGATCCTGGCGGAGAATACCGGACAGCCGCTGGAAGTGATCGAGCGGGATACGGACAGGGATAACTTCATGTCAGCGGAAGAGGCCAAGGCCTACGGTCTGATCGATGAGGTGATCACACGCCGTTAGTTTCCTTAGAATGTCCGAATTTATGAGGTGAAAGAATAGAATGGCAGGTAGAAACGACGACCAGGTGAGATGTTCTTTCTGCAACAAGACGCAGGCGCAGGTCAAAAAGCTGATCGCAGGGCCAAACGGGGCATATATCTGCGATGAGTGCGTGGACGTCTGCGCGGAGATCATCGAAGAAGAACTGGAATATGAAGAGGGAAGACGCAGAAGTCCTTTCATGGACATCAATCTGCTGAAACCGGAAGAGATCAAGGCGTTTCTGGATGAATATGTGATCGGACAGGAGGACGCCAAGAAGGTCCTCTCTGTGGCGGTTTACAATCATTATAAGAGGATCCTGGCAGGCCGGGAGGATCTGGGAGTGGAACTGAGCAAGAGCAACATCCTGATGCTGGGTCCCACCGGCTGCGGCAAGACCCTTCTTGCCCAGTCTCTTGCAAGGATCCTGAACGTGCCCTTTGCCATCGCGGATGCCACGGCCCTGACAGAAGCCGGGTATGTGGGGGAGGATGTGGAGAACATCCTTCTGAAGATCATCCAGGCGGCGGACGGCGACGTGGAGCGGGCAGAATACGGGATCATCTATATCGATGAGATCGACAAGATCACCAAGAAATCCGAGAATCCTTCCATCACAAGAGATGTGTCCGGAGAGGGCGTTCAGCAGGCGCTTCTCAAGATCATCGAGGGAACGGTGGCCAACGTGCCGCCCCAGGGTGGAAGAAAGCATCCCCATCAGGAGCTGATCCAGATCGACACCACCAATATCCTCTTTATCTGCGGAGGAGCGTTCGATGGCCTGGAGAAGGTGATCGAGAAGCGGCTGGATCAGAAATCCATCGGATTCAATGTGGAGATCGCCAGCCGGCACGAGCATGATACAGACCGGCTCTTAAAGCAGGTACTTCCCCAGGATCTGGTGAAGTACGGCCTGATCCCTGAGCTGGTAGGGCGTGTCCCGGTGACCGTGTCTTTGGAGATGCTGGATAAGGAAGCGCTGATCCGGATCCTGACAGAGCCCAAGAACGCTATTGTGAAACAGTATCAGAAGATGCTGGAGATGGACGGGGTGGACCTGATCTTTGACGATTCCGCCCTGGAGGAGATCGCGGAGACTTCCCTGAAGCGAAAGACAGGGGCGAGAGGCTTACGGGCGATCATGGAAAAAACGATGATGGATATTATGTATCAGGCGCCTTCGGATGAAACGCTGAAGTCCTGCAGGATCACAAGAGATGTGATAAAAGGGGTTGGAGAGCCGGAGTGTGTTCACGGGGCGATCCATTCAGAAAGTGCATAAGAATTATGAGGCGGGTGCAGAGATTGTGTGCCCGCCCGTTTCATATAAAGCCGGGTCTGCCTTCTGACAGGGCCGGGATCAGACAGGAGAGAAGAAATACATGGAGAGAGAAAGATTAAGTCTTCCTATGGTGGCGCTGCGGGGAATGGCAGTGCTGCCGGAGATGGTGACACATTTTGACGTGAGCCGGGAGAAATCCATCCAGGCGATCGAGCGGGCGATGGAAGGAGACCAGCTTTTATTTCTGGCGGCCCAGAAGGATGTAGAAGTAGAAGATCCGGGAATCGCCGATGTGTATGAGATGGGCTGCGTGGTCAGCATCAAGCAGATGCTGAGGCTTCCCAAGAAGATCACCCGGGTACTGGTGTCCGGGCAGCTTCGGGCAAGGATTGAAGAACTGGAGCAGGAGACGCCGTTTCTCTATGCTTCCGTGGAAGTGGTGCCGGATGAACTGGACAGCCTGGAGGAAGGAGATGCCCAGGAGACGTCCATCAACCGGGAGGCTATGTTGCGGGGACTGAAGGATCTGTTCCGGGAATACATGCTTAAAAACCCTAAGACGGCGAAGGAACTGGGAGCCCAGATCGACGAGACTCAGGATCTCAGGAAACTGGTGGACCTGATCGGGGCCAACCTGCCTCTTCGCTGTGAAGAACAGCAGGAGCTTCTGGAGGAGCCGGACGTACGGAAGCGGTTTGAGCTTCTGTCCTATAAGGTAGTGCAGGAGATCCGGGTGCAGAATATCAAGGATGAGCTGCAGACTAAGATCAAGGAGCGGGTGGACAAGAACCAGCGGGAGTATATCCTCCGGGAGGAATTAAAGCTGATCCGGGAGGAACTGGGAGACGAGACTACTCTTTCCGACGCAGATGAATTCCAGCAGGCGGCAGACGCTCTGAAGGCCCCGGCGGAGGTGAAGGAGAAGATCTCCAAAGAGATCAAACGGTTTCGTAATTCTATGAACAGCCCGGCAGAGGCAGGCGTGATCCGGACATATATCGAGACCATGCTGGAGCTTCCCTGGGATAAGACCTGCCGGGACAACAAAGATATCGCCTATGCGAAGCAGGTGCTGGACGAGGATCACTATGGCCTGGAGAAGGTGAAGGAGCGGGTGTTGGAGTTTCTGGCGGTCCGCGCCCTGACCCGGAAGGGAGATGTGCCCATCCTCTGTCTGGTAGGACCTCCGGGAACCGGTAAGACGTCCATTGCCAAATCCCTGGCCCGGGCGCTGAAGAAGCCTTATGTCAGGATCTCGCTTGGCGGCGTCCGGGACGAGGCGGAGATCCGGGGACACCGGAAGACTTATGTAGGCGCGATGCCGGGAAGGATTGCGGAGGCGATCCGCAGGGCCAAAGTGAAGAATCCCCTGATGCTGCTGGATGAGATCGACAAGGTGAGC
>NZ_DBGCJQ010000011.1:0-9604 GCF_048354975.1 Massilistercora timonensis
CATGGGAAGATTTGACTTCCAGTCAAATCTGAAAAGAGCCTGAGCAGGGAAATCATCAGATTTCCCTGTGAATTGCTCTGATCATGAAATCTTCTGTGTTTTGATGTTAAGGATTCTTCGCGAACATTTTCGGATTCGCTGCAGGGGCTGACTCCGTTTTCGTGCGTCTGATCACTGTCATATCATCCCTGCAAATCTGAATTTCACTTTCTGTGTGGATTCTGGATGAAAAATGGAGTATACTGACGCTATCGAAACAGGAAGGCTGTATTCTGGCAGGAGGTGTGAAATTATGGATCGGGAGCAAATGATCATCCGCAGGATCAGGCCCTGCGATGATCCGGCTATAGCGGCGATCATCCGGGCCAATCTGGAGCGGGCTCATCTGGATATTCCGGGGACGGCATATTTTGATCCGGAGCTGGATCACCTCAGCCAGTACTATCAGATCTCTCCGGGACAGAGAGCCTACTTTATCCTGGAGGACGATAAGGGGCAGGTCGCCGGGGGCGTTGGCCTTGCGGAGTTTGGCGGAATTGAGAAGTGCGCGGAGCTGCAGAAGCTGTATCTGGCGGATGCCTGGAAGGGAAGAGGATACGGGAAGCGGCTGATGGAGACGGTTCTGGACTTTGCCCGAAGCGCAGGGTATGAGCGGGTATATCTGGAAACCCATACCAATCTTCAGACGGCCCTTTGCCTGTATGAGAAGTTGGGATTTCGGCAGATCGAAAGGCCGAAGGCAGCGGTTCACAGTACCATGGACCGGTTTTATCTGAAGGAATTGAGAGAGGAGAAGATGAAATGAGTCTTGCAGATGTATCTCACGGGCCGGATTGGGTGATCTGGATCGTATTTGCGATCTTTGTGGCGCTTGCTGTAACGTTTCTTACCGGACACGGGAGCAGCCTGATCGCCGGATATAATACGGCTTCGAAGGAAGAAAAGGCAAAGTACGATGAGAAGAAATTGTGCAGGACATTTGGCGCAGGGATGGCGGTGATCGCCGTTACCATTCTGGTCACGGCGCTGTTGGAAGATCAGCTGCCTATGGAAGCGGCCTATGTGATCGCGGGGATCATTTTTGTGGATGCGATCGTGATGATCATTTTAGGAAATACGGTGTGCAGGCGGCGGTAACGGGAGCGGCTTCCCTGTCAAATTCGTGAATTGAAAATCTCTATTGGGTATGGTAGAATTGAAAGGACAAAAAGGCCAGAAGATAACGGAGGTTTTATATATGGAAAGCTACAAGAAGGAATTTATCGAATTTATGGTAGAGAGCGACGTGCTCAAGTTTGGAGAGTTCACACTGAAAAGTGGAAGGAAATCTCCCTTTTTTATGAACGCGGGCGCTTATGTGACAGGAAGCCAGTTAAAACGGCTGGGCGAGTATTACGCGAAAGCCATCCACGAAACCTACGGGGATGAGTTTGACGTGCTGTTCGGGCCGGCTTACAAGGGCATTCCTCTTGCAGTGGTGACTGCCATCGCTTACAGTGAGCTGTACGGCAGGGAAGTGCGCTACTGCTCAGACAGAAAAGAGGAGAAGGACCACGGCGCGGACAAGGGAAGCTTCCTGGGAAGCAAACTTAAGGACGGCGACCGGGTGATCATGATCGAGGACGTGACTACGTCCGGCAAGTCCATGGAAGAGACGGTTCCAAAGGTAAAGGGAGCGGCTGATGTGGAGATCAAGGGTCTGATGGTGTCCCTGAACCGTATGGAGGTAGGCAAAGGCGGGGAGAAATGTGCCCTGGACGAAGTGAAGGATCTCTACGGGTTTGAGACGGCAGCCATCGTCACCATGGAGGAAGTGGTGGAATATCTCTATAACAGGGAGTGCCAGGGAAAGATCGTGATCGACGACACATTAAAATCTGCAATCGACGCATATTATGAACAGTATGGCGTGAAATAAAGTCAGGAGGGATCATACCATGAATGAAAAAATCTACAAATCCATGGGAGCTGCCGGAGCCGCAAGCGTGGCGGTAGGGATCATCGTTACGGTGACCGGGATCGCGGCAGGTGTGATCGCCATTGTGTTTGGCACAAAACTGATCAAAGATCGAAAAGACCTTACATTCTAAATCGGGAAGGTGCTGTTTTTTGAATTTAAAAACAAGAAAGAGGATCCGCGGACTGGGCAAGGTGTTATTCGTCCTGTATATCCTTTTTATCATATATTTTCTTATTTTCTCAGAGTGGTACGGCCGGACCGGCGTGATGGAGGAGTACCATTATAATCTGGTGCTCTTCAAAGAGATCAACCGCTTCTGGACTTACCGGGAGCAGCTGGGGATGTTCGCCGTTTTCACCAATCTCTTTGGAAATGTTCTGATCTTCGTACCCTTCGGGTTTTTCATGCCGATGGCAAGTAAATACCGGAGTTTTTTCTCCACGCTGTTCTACAGCTTTGGGCTGAGTCTGTGCGTGGAGACGTTCCAGCTTTTCTCCAGGGTGGGAAGTTTTGACGTGGACGATCTTCTGCTGAACACCATCGGCGGAGTGACAGGATATATCCTTTTCGCGGTCTGTGCATGGGTGAGGAGACATCATGATCATAAGAAGAAAAAACGGAAATAACGCAAAAGACAAACGCAGAAAAAAACTGAGACGGACCAGGTACGGACAGGCTCCGGACCGTCATTCCAGGAAGGGGATGAAGTCCTGTCTTCTGTCCGGGTTCGCTCTTTTTCTGCTGGTGTTCCTGCTGGTGATCTCATTCCTTTTGAAGGGACAGCTGAGCGCGCTGGTAGGTTTTGTGGGGATCGGCATCCTGGCGCTGGCTGTTGCCGGGCTGGTCTGCGGCGTCCGGGGCATGAAAGAGCGGGACAAAAACTATATTACCTGTAAAGTAGGGATCGGGATCAGCGCAGCCCTGATCCTTGGCATGTGCGGGATATTTGTCAGGGGGCTTTTCTAAATGACAGAGGAACGATATGAACTGGCAGTGGGCCGGATCCGTGAGATGATCGGAGAAACCAGCGTAGAGGAAAGGTTCCGGGATTATTTTGACCGGACGGCGGCCTTCCTTCTTCTTGTGGATGAAGTGAAGGAGGCGCTGGAGAAGGGAAGTTATCAGAAGGCTTCCCTGGCGGAATTAAAAGAATGGAACCACAGGATGTATGAAGACATCCTGCCGGAGCATTATGACAGCAGCTACGGCAACCCTGCCTATGCCTGCGCATGTCTCGGGGAAGATTACGGGCAGGCCCTTGGCTTCCTCTACGGGGAACTAAGAGGAGCCCTGGCCTATGTTTTCGAGGGCCGGGTGGAGTATCTGGATATCCTGATGGAGCTGTTCCTTGAAGTTTATAACCAGTTTGAGGAAACACCTTTTCCAGAGATCAGAAGTATCCGGGAGACTCTCTACTGGTATGCCAGCGACTACTGCGACGTGCTGGTGGCGGACCGGATCAAAGAGCAGGTGTGCCCGGAGGATTCGCTGGCGGTGCGGCTGATCCGGGAGAGCGACCTGTCCTCCCCGGAGTATCTCTATCAGTTCGGAGAGTATATCAGTGAAAATGAAGAGGAGACCGTAAGGTTCCTGGCCGGCCTTCCGGAAGAAGAGATCCGGAAGATGGCGGACAGCTGTACGGAAGGTTATGCCAGGGGATTTGTGAACACCGGGAGGGACCTGTCTAAGAAGGGTTCCGTGAACATCCGGTATGTATTGGGATTTGAGCGGGTCATCCGCCGGGTGATGGAGAATTTTGAAGCCATGGGATTAAAACCCATCCTGTACCGGTCCGGGGTGAGCGCCCTGACCAGGCGCCAGCACCTGAAGATCGGCTACTATGGAGGCATCGCCAACAAGCAGTACGACTACGACCACAAGGACGATCAGGCCCTGTTCCTGGATAAGCAGTTCCTGGAGCGGAAGCTGGAAGTGATCCACAATACCTATGAACATTATAAAAAAGAGGCCCGGGCATTCGCAGGGCCGGCCTGTATCGAGACCTTTGGCGAAGCGCCCTTCTCGCCGGTGCCAAAGTCAGAGGCGTTAAAGCTTACCGGGCAGCAGGAAGAGATGGTCCGGGGATTTGACAGCCGCCAGAGCGCCCTGACCAACCAGTACATCCCGGGAGATGAGAGAAGTTTTACCATTGTGGCCTATCCGGTGCCAGAGGTAGGGGAGCGCTACCCGGAGATCTTCCGGGAGATCGTTAGGATCAATACCCTGGACGCAGGGCTGTATGAGAAGGTACAGCAGACCCTGATCGACGCACTGGATCAGGGGACGTACGTCCATATCCTTGGCGGAAATGGAAACCGGACGGATCTCCTTGTGCGGCTTCATCCGCTGAAGGACCCGGAGAAGGAGACCATCTTTGAAAACTGCGTGGCGGACGTGAATATCCCGGTGGGAGAGGTATTTACCTCCCCGGTCCTGGAGGGGACGGAAGGGGTGCTCCATGTAAGCCGCGTTTACCTGGATGAACTGCAGTATCAGGATCTGGAGCTGAAGTTCGCCAACGGGATGGTGGAAGATTACCGCTGTTCTAATTTCGCCCGGGAGCTGGAGAACAAGGCGTATATCCGGGAAAATGTGCTGCACCGGCATCCTACCCTGCCTCTGGGGGAATTTGCCATCGGGACCAATACCACCGCTTACGCGGCTGCAAGGAAGTACGGCATTGGGGAGAAGCTGCCGATCCTGATCGCAGAAAAGATGGGACCCCATTTTGCAGTGGGAGATACCTGTTACAGCTGGAGTGAGGATATCAAAGTATATAACCCCAACGGGAAAGAGATCATCGCCCGGGACAACTCCATATCCATCCGGCGAAAGGAAGACGTGTCCAAGGCATATTTCCACTGCCATACAGATATCACCCTTCCTTACGAGGAACTGGGGAAGATCGCGGTGGTGAAAGAAGACGGGGAAGAGATCCTGCTTCTTGAGAATGGAAGATTTGTCCTGCCGGGCACGGAGATTCTGAACGAACCATTGAAATCTATAAGTAAATAAGCTATGATAAACCAAGAAAGTTACAGTAGGAGGAAGATTATGCCAAAAGTAGGAATTGTAATGGGCAGCGACTCAGATCTGAAGGTGATGAGCAAGGCTGCGGCAACACTGGAGAAATTTGGGATTGATTATGAGATGACCATCATTTCCGCGCACCGGGAGCCGGATGTGTTCTTTGAGTGGGCGAAAGCGGCCGAGGGCAAGGGAATGAAAGTGATCATCGCCGGAGCAGGCATGGCGGCCCATCTTCCGGGCATGTGCGCGGCGCTGTTCCCTATGCCGGTGATCGGCGTTCCCATGTCAGGAAAGAACCTGGCAGGGGAAGACGCGCTCTTCTCCATCGTACAGATGCCGCCTGGAATCCCGGTGGCTACCGTGGCCATCGACGGAGGGATGAACGCGGCGATCCTGGCGGCGAAGATCCTGGCCACATCCGATGAAGGGCTGCTTCAGAAGCTGAAAGATTACACCACAGAAATGAAAGAGACCGTACAGGGCAAGGCCGCGAAGCTGGATGAGATCGGCTACGAGGCGTACCTGGCGCAGAAGGGGTAGAAGAAGATGGCAATGGATTATAAGAAGGCAGGAGTAGACATTGAGGCGGGATACCGCTCCGTAGAACTGATGAAGGAGCATGTAAAGAAAACCATGCGCCCGGAGGTGCTGGGAGGCCTGGGAGGATTCTCAGGAGCATTTTCCCTTAAGAAGATCAAAGAGATGGAAGACCCGGTGCTTCTGTCCGGAACCGACGGATGCGGGACGAAGGTCAAGCTGGCCATGATCATGGACAAGCACGACACCATCGGCATCGACGCGGTGGCCATGTGTGTCAACGACATTGCCTGCGCAGGCGGAGAGCCCTTATTCTTCCTGGACTATATCGCATGCGGGAAGAACTATCCGGAGAAGATCGCGGATATCGTCAAAGGCGTTGCGGAAGGCTGCCTGCAGTCTGAGGCTGCCCTGATCGGCGGCGAGACTGCGGAACATCCGGGGATGATGGAAGAAGACGAGTATGATCTGGCAGGATTTGCCGTAGGCGTCTGCGACCGGAAGGATATGATCACCGGAGAGAACCTGACAGGCGGGGACGTACTGGTAGGAATGGCTTCCTCCGGGGTGCACAGCAACGGATTCTCCCTGGTGCGCAAGGTGTTTGACATGACAAAAGAATCTCTTGACACCTATTATGACGAACTGGGTGGAACCCTTGGGGAAGTGCTGCTTGCGCCGACCCGGATCTATGTGAAGGCGCTGAAAGCCATCAAGAACGCAGGGGTTACCGTGAAGGCCTGCAGCCATATCACTGGCGGCGGGTTCTATGAGAATGTACCCAGAATGTTGAAGGAAGGCACCCATGCGGTGATCGAGAAAGACAGTTACCCGGTTCCTCCGATCTTCAAAATGCTGGCCCAGAAGGGAAATGTTGAAGAGCATGCTATGTATAATACCTACAACATGGGACTTGGCATGATCATCGCGGTGGCGCCGGAGGATGTAGAGAAGGCTATGGCGGCCATCCGGGAAGCCGGAGATACTCCCTATGTGGTAGGCCGCATTGAAGAAGGAGAAAAGGGAGTTACATTATGTTAAGAGTGGTTGTTCTGGTATCCGGCGGCGGGACCAACCTGCAGGCGGTGATCGACAAGATCGAGGCAGGAGAGATCCGGGACGCGAAGATCGTGGGCGTGATCAGCAACAACGCCGGGGCTTATGCCCTTACGCGGGCGAAAGATCACGGGATCCCGGGAGAGTGCGTGTCGCCCAAGTCATTTGCCGACCGGGCGGCTTTCAATGAAAGTTTCCTGGCCAAAGTAGAGGAGCTGGAGCCGGACCTTATCGTACTGGCCGGATTCCTGGTGGTGATCCCGCCGGAGATGATCAGGCGGTACCGGAACCGGATCATCAATATCCACCCGTCTTTGATCCCCTCTTTCTGCGGGACCGGCTATTATGGGCTGAAGGTCCATGAAGCTGCCCTTGCAAGAGGCGTCAAGGTGACGGGAGCTACCGTGCATTTCGTGGACGAAGGGACGGATACCGGCCCTATCATCCTGCAGAAGGCGGTAGAGGTCCGGCAGGGAGATACGCCGGAAGTGCTGCAGCGCCGGGTGATGGAAGAAGCGGAATGGCAGATCCTGCCCCAGGCCATCGGCCTGATCGCCCAGGGCAGGGTGACGGTGGAAGACGGACAGGTAAAGATCCGGACAGTTTGATGGAAAAAGAAACAGGCGAAGGAGGCCCCAAGATGAAAGTTTTGATCGTAGGCAGCGGCGGAAGAGAGCACGCCATTGCATACAGTGTGGCAAAAAGCGAGAAGGTGGACAAGATCTACTGTACTCCGGGCAATGCGGGGATCGCGGAGTACGCGGAGTGCGCCCCCATCGGTCCCATGGAATTCAGTAAGATCACCGCGTTCGCGAAGGAGAAGGAGATCGATCTGGTGATCGTGGGTATGGACGATCCGCTGGTGGGCGGACTGGTAGACGAGCTGGAGGCGGCAGGGATCCGGACATTCGGGCCCAGGAAGAACGCCGCTATCCTGGAAGGGTCCAAAGCTTTCTCCAAGGATCTGATGAAGAAATATGATATCCCCACAGCGGCCTATGAGAATTTCACCGATCCGGAAGCGGCCCTTGCGTATCTGGAGACGGCCAAGTTCCCCATCGTGCTGAAAGCGGACGGACTGGCTCTTGGCAAAGGCGTGCTGATCTGCAACACGCTGGAGGAGGCAAAAGAAGGCGTGAAGACCATCATGCAGGACAAGAAGTTCGGAGACGCGGGCAACGAGATGGTGATCGAAGAGTTCATGACCGGACGGGAAGTGTCTGTCCTTTCCTTCGTGGACGGAAAGACCATCAAGACCATGACTTCCGCCCAGGACCACAAGCGGGCAGGGGACGGAGACACCGGACTTAACACCGGCGGAATGGGAACCTTCTCTCCCAGTCCTTTCTATACGAAGGAAGTGGAGGAGTTCTGTGAGAAATATATCTACCAGGCAACCGTGGACGCCATGCGGGCGGAGGGACGTCCCTTCAAGGGCGTGATCTTCTTTGGACTTATGCTGACGGCGGAGGGTCCCAAGGTGCTGGAGTACAACGCAAGATTCGGGGATCCGGAGGCACAGGTGGTGCTCCCCAGGATGAAAAATGATATCATCGAAGTGGTGGAGGCGTGCATCGACGGCACGCTGGACCAGGTAGACCTGCAGTTTGAAGACAACGCGGCAGTCTGCGTGGTGCTTGCCAGCGACGGATACCCGGTGAAATACGAGAAAGGATTCCCCATCGAAGGCCTGGAGGAATTCAAGAACCACGAGGGGTATTACTGCTTCCACGCAGGAACTAAGTTTGACGAGGACGGACGCATCGTGACCAACGGAGGAAGAGTGCTGGGCGTGACAGCCAAAGGCAAAGACTTGAGAGAAGCCCGGAGGAACGCCTACGCCGCTACGAAATGGGTGCAGTTTGAGAACAAATATATGCGCCGGGATATCGGGAAGGCGATCGACGAGGCCTAGAGGGAGTTCTATGAAATCAGTGGTACTTTGTTATAACCTGAAGGGAACGCCAGAAGGGCGCAAACTGGGGATGATCTTTGGATTCCTGGGATTCCAGGTCCGGGCAGTGGACCGGGCGGAATATCTCTGGCCGCTGGAAGTGCTGACCGGGCTTGAGAAGCCGGGGGAAGAGCCGGAGATCTACGAAGGAGAAGGCTTCCCGGAGGAGATGCTGGTGATCCAGGCAGAGACGGAGGACATGCTGGACAGGGCCATTTTCCTGATGCGTAAAGAAAAGGTGCAGGTGGGGCTGAAGGCAGTGGTGACGGAAGCCAACCGGAAATGGACGTCCCTTGCGCTCCATGATGAGATCCGGAAAGAACACGAGATCATGAGCAGGCGAGAAGCGGAAAGGAAACGTTAGATTTGAGCATTTACGATACATTGAATGACAGACAGAAAGAGGCGGTGCTTCATACAGAAGGACCGCTTCTGATTCTTGCGGGGGCAGGATCCGGAAAGACCCGGGTGCTGACCCACAGGATCGCGTACCTGATCGAGGAGAAAGGGGTCAATCCCTGGAATATCCTGGCCATCACCTTCACCAACAAGGCGGCCGGGGAGATGCGGGAGCGGGTGGACAATCTGGTGGGCTTTGGCTCGGAGAGCATCTGGGTGAGCACCTTCCACTCTATGTGCGTGCGGATCCTGCGGCGGCATATCGAGGCTCTTGGCTATGCCACCAATTTTACCATCTATGACACCGACGACCAGAAGACGCTGATGAAGGACGTGTGCAAGCTTCTGGAGGTGGACACCAAGGTCTACCGGGAGCGGAGCTTACTGTCCGCCATTTCCAAAGCCAAAAATGAACTGATGGCGCCGGAGGAGCTGATGCTTGAGGCGGGAGGGGATTTTAGCCGGAAAAAGGTGGCAGAAGTCTATGGCGAGTACGAACGGCAGCTGCGGGCCAACAATGCCCTGGACTTTGACGATCTGCTGCTGAAAACGGTGCAGCTGTTCCAGACCCAGAAGGAGGTGCTGGATTACTACCAGGAGCGGTTCCGCTACATCATGGTGGATGAGTACCAGGACACCAACACCGTGCAGTTTGAGCTGGTGAGGCT
>NZ_DBGCJQ010000012.1:0-25749 GCF_048354975.1 Massilistercora timonensis
ACCATTCCGGAGGTGCTGACCATCCAGGAACTGGCCGACAAGATGAAAGTGGTTCCTTCTGTGATCGTGAAGAAACTGTTCATGCAGGGCAAGATCGTTACCGTCAACCAGGAGATCGATTACGAAACCGCGGAAGAGATCGCGCTGGAGTTCGATATCCTCTGTGAGAAAGAAGAAGTGGTTGACGTGATCGAGGAGCTTCTGAAAGAGGACGAGGAGGACGAGAAGAAGATGAAGAAGCGTCCTCCGGTAGTCTGCGTCATGGGTCATGTTGACCATGGTAAGACCTCCCTTCTGGACGCCATCCGCCACACCAACGTGATCGGCGGCGAGGCCGGCGGTATCACCCAGCATATCGGCGCCTATGTGGTAGAGAAGAACGGGGAGAAGATCACCTTCCTGGATACCCCGGGACACGAGGCGTTTACCGCCATGCGTATGCGTGGAGCCAGCTCCACCGATATCGCCATCCTGGTGGTAGCGGCGGACGACGGCGTGATGCCCCAGACCGTGGAAGCCATCAACCATGCCAAAGCGGCAGGGGTTGAGATTATTGTGGCAGTCAATAAGATCGATAAGCCAAGCGCCAATGTAGAGCGGGTAAAACAGGAACTGACCGAGTATGAGCTGATCCCGGAAGACTGGGGCGGAAGCACCATCTTTGTCCCGGTATCCGCGAAGACCGGAGAAGGCCTGGAGGATCTGATGGAGATGATCCTTCTGACGGCGGAGGTCCTGGAGTTAAAAGCCAATCCGAACCGCCGGGCAAGAGGTCTTGTGCTGGAGGCAGAGCTGGATAAAGGAAGAGGCCCGGTAGCCACCGTACTGGTGCAGAAGGGAACTCTGCGCGTCGGAGATGCGGTAGCGGCCGGCGCAGCCCACGGAAAAGTCCGGGCAATGATGGACGACAAGGGACGCCGGGTGAAAGAAGCCGGCCCCTCCATGCCTGTGGAGATCCTGGGTCTCAACGACGTGCCAAACGCCGGCGAAGTGCTGGTAGGCTGCGGCAATGACAAAGAGGCCAGAAGCTTTGCGGAGACCTTTATCTCCCAGAGTAAGGTAAAACTTCTGGAAGAGACAAAATCCAAGCTTTCCCTGGACGATCTGTTTACCCAGATCCAGGAGGGCAACCTGAAAGAGCTTGGCATTGTAGTAAAAGCGGACGTACAGGGATCTGTGGAAGCCATCAAGCAGAGCCTTGTGAAACTGTCCAACGACGAAGTGGTAGTCAAGATCATCCATGGCGGCGTAGGCGCCATCAACGAGTCGGACGTCAGCCTGGCATCCGCCTCCAACGCCATCATCATCGGATTCAACGTGCGTCCGGATGCGACGGCCAAGGAGACTGCAGAGCGGGAAGGCGTGGATATCCGTCTCTACCGGGTGATCTACAACGCCATCGAAGATGTGGAAGCAGCCATGAAGGGAATGCTGGATCCGGTATTCGAAGAGAAGGTGCTGGGCCATGCGGAAGTGCGGCAGCTGTTCAAGGCTTCCGGCGTGGGAACCATCGCCGGGTCCTACGTGCTGGACGGAACCTTCGAGCGGGACTGCTCCGCCCGGATCATCCGGGACGGCATTGTGGTCTACGAAGGATCCCTTGCTTCCCTGAAGCGGTTTAAAGACGACGTAAAAGAAGTGCGCGCAGGATATGAGTGTGGATTTGTATTCAACAATTTCAACGACGTGAAGGAAGGCGATCAGGTAGAGGCCTACAAGATGGTGGAAGTACCGAGATAACGCCCTTTGCGACGATCCTGCTTTGGAGAGAAAGAAGGAAGAACATTGCGGAAAAGAAGTATTAAGAACACCAGGGTGAATGTGGAAGTCCAGCGGGAATTAAGCAGTATCATCCGGGGAGGCATCAAGGATCCAAGAGTGGCGCCCTGGACCTCCGTGGTTGCCGCGGAGGTAGCGCCGGATCTTAAGACCTGCAAGGCCTATATCAGCGTGCTGGGCGATGAAAAGGCTCAGCAGGAGACCATCAAGGGTCTGACAAGCGCGGAAGGTTATATCCGCCGGGAACTGGCCCGGACGCTGAACCTGCGCAACACCCCGGAGATCCGGTTCATACTGGACCAGTCCATTGAATATGGTGTAAATATGTCTAAGAAGATAGAAGAAGTAACCGGCGGCATGGAGGCGGAAGAAGATGTTAGACAGACTGATCAGAGCGGCGAATAAGATCGCCATTGGCGGACACGTGCATCCGGACGGAGACTGTACCGGTTCCTGTATGGGACTGTATCTCTACATTCTGGAGAATTATCCGGAGAAGCAGACAGATATCTATCTGGAGGAGCTCCCGGATTCGTTCCATTTCCTTCAGCGATCCGGTGAGATCCGCCAGGAGCTGTCTGAGGACCGGGACTATGACCTGTTCTGCTGTCTGGATTGCGGAGACAAAGAGCGGCTGGGCTTTTCCGGGGAGCTTTTCGACCGGGCGGCTCATACGCTCTGTGTGGATCATCATATCAGTAATACAAATTTCGGAGAAGAAAATTATGTGGTCCCGGATGCCAGTTCCACCTCAGAACTGATATACAACCTAATGGAGAAGGATAAGATCACCCTTCCCGTGGCAGAGGCGCTGTATCTTGGCATTGTCCATGATACCGGGGTGTTCCAGTATTCCTGCACATCGCCGGCTACCCTGCGGGCGGCGGCGGATCTTTTGGAGAGGGGCGTGGATGCGCCCACGCTGATCCGGAAGACCTTCGTGGAGAAGACCTATGCGCAGAACCAGGTGCTGGGGCGTACGCTGCTGGAGAGTATCCGGTTCATGGGAGGAAAATGTATCGCCTCCTATATTCGTATGCGGGAAATGGAATTCTACGGTGTAAAGCCAAAGGACCTGGAGGGGATCGTAAGCCAGCTCAGGGACACTACCGGCGTGGAAGTGGCCATCTTCATGTATGAGACAAAGCCCAGCGTCTACAAGGTTAGCCTGCGTTCCAACAATCTGGTGGATGTGAGCAAGGTGGCCCAGTATCTGGGGGGCGGCGGCCACAAGAAAGCGGCCGGGTTCACCATGGCCGGGACGCCCCATGACGTGCTGAACAATCTCTCCGGTCTGATCCAGGATCAACTGGAGGAGAAAGCATGATCCATGGCATTTTAAATATTTATAAAGAGAAAGGCTATACCTCCCACGACGTGGTGGCAAAGCTTCGGGGGATCACCGGGCAGCGAAAGATCGGCCATACCGGAACACTGGACCCGGAGGCGGAAGGGGTGCTCCCGGTCTGCCTGGGGCGGGCCACCAAGGTCTGCGATCTTCTGACGGACCGGGATAAGACTTATGAAGCGGTCCTGCTCCTTGGGATCCGCACAGATACCCAGGACGTGACCGGGACTGTGACAGACCGGGGAGACATACAGGGGATCACCAGGGAAATGGTGGAACAGGCGGCGCACAAATACGTAGGTGAATATGACCAGATCCCGCCTATGTACTCTGCCCTGAAGGTAAACGGCAAAAAGCTCTATGAGCTTGCCCGGGAAGGGAAGACCATTGAGCGCAAGGCAAGGCGGGTCCGGATCTATGAGCTGGAGATCCTGGAGGAGGCACTTCCCAGAGTCCGGCTGCGGGTCCGCTGTTCCAAGGGAACCTACATCCGGACCCTGTGCGACGATATCGGCGCGGACCTGGGTTGTTACGGCTGTATGGAGGCGCTCCTTCGGACAAGTGTGGGGCCTTTTGCCCTGGAGGAAGCCTGCAGGCTTGAAAAGGTGGCATCTGCAGTGAAGGCGGGAGAGCTTGGGAAGATGCTGTGCCCCATTGACCGGCTCTTCGCAGAGTATCCTGCCGTGCAGGTGAAAAAAGGCTGGGAGAAGCTGGCCTATAATGGAAATGGATTAAAACGGTCGATGACCGATGGAGACAGGGAGACAAGGGACGGTGCCTGCGTAAGGATCTATGACGCAGGCGGAAATTTCCTTGCCCTGTACCGCTATCACAGAGAAGCGGAAGAATATACAACAGTAAAAATGTTTTGCGGCAGCTGAAGGGAAGGATTATGGAATACTTAAAAGGACTGGAACATTATACAGATACCGGCAGATCCGCAGTTACATTCGGCAAATTTGACGGGCTTCACCTGGGGCACCAGACGCTGACCCGGCAGGTGGCCCGGTTCAAGGAAGAAGAGAAGGTCAAAGGTGTGGTCTGTGCCTTCGATATGAAGAGGGAAGACATCCTGATGACCAAGCGGGAACGCGCCGAGCACCTGGCAGACACTATGGATTACCTGGTGGAATGTCCCTTTTCGGAGGAGTTCCGGAAGATGAGCGGGGAAGATTTTATCCGCAAGGTGATCTGCGGGGTGTTTCACGCAAAGTATGTTGTAGTGGGGACGGATTTTCATTTTGGATACGGACAGGGCGGCGACGCCAATATGCTGGAAGCCTGTGCGGCGACTTACGGCTATGAGGCGGTGGTCCTGGAGAAGGAGCGGTATCGGGGACGGATCATCAGCAGTACTTACATCAAGGAACTGATGGCTGCAGGAGAGATCGCGCTGGCAGACCGGCTCCTGGGATACCCCTACGGGATCGAAGGCGTGGTGGAGCACGGGAAGCAGCTGGGAAGGACGCTGGGATTTCCCACCTTTAACGTGACCTGGCCGCAGGAGAAGATCGCACCTCCGCGGGGCGTTTACTACAGCCGTATCTGGGTGGACGGGACCGGGTATGCCGGCATCACCAATGTGGGGGTCAAGCCTACAGTCACAACAGAAGGGAAACTGCTGGCGGAGAGCTTCCTCTTTGACTATGAGGGCAGCGCTTACGACAAGGAAGTGCGGATCGAGCTTCTGGATTTTGCCCGTCCGGAAGAGAAATTCGCCGGCGTTCAGGAGATGAAGGCTCAGATTGACCGGGATATCGCCGGCGGCCGGGAATATTTTGCCCGGGGAGAAGGAAGCGCCTATTTTTTGTAAAAAAGGGTTGAAGCGGCACGGATACCTGTGCTATACTGTGCTGGTGGAAAGCCGGCGTTCGGTAATCGGACACTCCGACCATTGCTTAATGCCAGGCGTTTAACAGAGAATAAAGGAGGAGACAAGACATGATCACAAAAGAGATGAAAGAAAAGATCATCGCTGAGTATGGAAGAAGCGAGGGAGACACAGGTTCACCGGAGGTTCAGGTAGCTATCCTGACCGCAAGGATCAACGATCTGACCGAGCACTTCAAGAACAATCCGAAGGATCATCACTCCAGAAGAGGACTTCTGAAGATGGTAGGACAGAGAAGAGGCCTTCTTGCATACCTGAGAAAGATCGACATCGAGAGATATCGTTCTCTGATCGAGAGACTTGGACTGAGAAAATAATCTGCTCAGACAGAAGACGGGGGAAATTGAAATTTCCCCCGTCTTTAATTGCGTTATCGGAGCAAATATGATACAATGAATAAGATTATGGGCAGGGAGAGCTCCCGAGACCACTGAAAAGCGCATTTTCCGCGGCAAAGTGCTTTTTTCAGTAGTTTCGGACTCCCTTCCCTTAAGAATAAACGATAAAGGAGACCGATATGTACAAAAAGTATGAAATGGAACTGGCCGGCAGAACTCTGCGCGTTGACGTGGACAGAGTGGCAAAGCAGGCAAACGGCGCGGTGCTGATGCATTACGGTGATACCACTGTTCTGTGTACGGCCACCGCTTCTGAAAAACCAAGAGAGGGGATCGATTTCTTCCCCTTAAGCGTGGAGTACAACGAGCGTCTGTACTCGGTAGGCAAGATCCCGGGAGGATTCAACAAAAGAGAGGGAAAAGCGTCTGAGAACGCCATCCTGACCTGCCGTGTCATCGACCGTCCCATGCGGCCGCTGTTCCCCAAGGATTACCGCAATGACGTTACCCTGGAGAACCTGGTGTTGTCTGTAGACCAGGACTGCTCCCCGGAGCTTACCGCCATGCTGGGAGCGGCCATCGCCACCACCATCTCTGACATTCCGTTTGACGGCCCCATCTCTTCCACTCAGGTAGGCCTGGTAGACGGAGAGCTGGTGTTCAACCCGACGGCAGCCCAGAGAGAGGTATCCACACTTTCGCTGACGGTTGCCTCCACCAGGGAGAAGGTGATCATGATCGAGGCGGGTGCACAGGAAGTGCCGGAGCAGCAGATGATCGACGCCATCTTCGCGGCCCATGAGCTGAACCAGAAGGTGATCGCGTTCATCGATACCATCGTGGCAGAGTGCGGCAAGCCCAAACATGAATATGAGAGCTGCGCGGTTCCGGAGGAACTGTTTGAGGCGATCAGGGAGATCGTTCCTCCCGCACAGATGGAAGAAGCGGTATTTACCGATGAGAAGCAGATAAGAGAAGAGAATATCCGCCAGATCACAGAGAAGCTGACCGAGGCCTTCGCGGAGAAGGAAGAGTGGCTGGAAGTGCTGGGCGAGGCGGTTTACCAGTATCAGAAGAAGACGGTGCGCAAGATGATCCTGAAGGACCACAAGCGTCCGGACGGCAGAGCCATCGATCAGATCCGTCCGCTGGCAGCGGAAGTAGACCTGATCCCCAGAGTTCACGGTTCTGCTATGTTTACCCGTGGACAGACCCAGATCTGCACCATTACTACACTGGCGCCTCTGTCTGAGGCACAGCGGCTGGACGGACTGGATGAGGCTGAGACCTCCAAGCGGTATATGCACCACTACAATTTCCCGTCCTACTCCGTAGGCGAGACCAGACCTTCCAGAGGTCCGGGACGCCGTGAGATCGGACACGGGGCTCTGGCAGAGCGGGCGCTTCTTCCGGTGTTGCCAGGTGAGAGCGAGTTCCCATATGCGATCCGTACCGTATCAGAGACCTTTGAGTCCAACGGATCCACTTCTCAGGCAAGTGTGTGCGCTTCTTCCATGTCGCTGATGGCGGCAGGCGTGCCCATCAAGACTGCAGTGGCTGGAATCTCCACCGGACTGGTGACTGGAGACACCGACGATGATTATCTGGTGCTGACGGATATCCAGGGACTGGAAGACTTCTTTGGAGATATGGACTTCAAGGTGGCAGGTACTCACGAGGGTATCACCGCCATCCAGATGGATATCAAGATCCACGGACTGACCCGTCCGATCATTGAGGAAGCCATCGCGGCGGCAAGAAAGGCCAGATTCTACATCCTGGACGAAGTGATGGCCAAGACCATCGCCGAGCCGAGACCGGAGGTAGGACCTTACGCGCCGAAGATCATCCAGATGCAGATCGATCCCCAGAAGATCGGCGATGTGGTTGGCCAGAGAGGCAAGACCATCAACGCCATCATCGAGCAGACCGGCGTGAAGATCGACATTGAGGACGACGGCTCTGTATCCATCTGCGGCACAGAGGCAGAGGCCATGGAAGAGGCAAGAAAGCTGATCCATATCATTGTCACCGACTTTGAGGCCGGACAGGTGCTGGAAGGAAAGGTTGTCAGCATCAAAGAGTTTGGAGCTTTCCTGGAGTTCGCTCCGGGCAAGGAGGGGATGGTACACATCTCCAAGCTGGCCAAGGAGAGAGTCAATCATGTGGAAGACGTGCTGACACTGGGAGACGTGGTCAAGGTGGTATGCCTTGGCAAGGACAAGATGGGAAGATTCTCCTTCAGTATGAAAGACGTGGCGAAATAAATTGTTTTAGAACCCCGTAACCGTGTAAGGCGGATACGGGGTTTTTGCCAAAGGGGAAACTTAAGGAGAAAAAACGATGAAAGCATATGAGAGATTTTTAAAGTATGTAAGTGTCTGGACCACAAGTGACGAGACCAGCGAGACCGTTCCGTCCACGGAGAGACAGTTTGATCTGGGCAGGCTCCTTGTGCAGGAGTTGAAAGACATAGGGGTTGAAAAAGTGGAGCTTAACGACATGTGTTATCTCTACGCGGAGATCCCGGCTACTCCCGGCTATGAGGATCAGCCGGCCATCGGCCTGATCGCCCATATGGATACCGTGATGGATTTCTCCGGAAAGGACATCCATCCTCAGATTATCGAGAATTACAATGGAGAGGATGTGAAGCTTGGAGACAGCGGAAGAGTACTTTCTGTCAAGGAGTTCCCGCATCTGAAGAACATGAAGGGCCGCACGCTTATTACGACGGACGGGACCACGCTTCTGGGGGCGGACGACAAGGCGGGTATAGCGGAGATCATCACAGTGGCAGAGGAGATCCTGAAGGAGGATATCCCCCATGGAAAGATCTGTATCGGCTTTACCCCGGATGAGGAGATCGCAAGGGGCGCGAAGCATTTTGATGTAGAACGCTTTGGCGCGGACTTCGCCTATACGCTGGACGGCGACATCGAAGGAGAGATCCAGTTTGAGAATTTCAACGCATCTACGGCGTATTTTACGATCCACGGTGTGAATGTGCACACAGGGAGCGCGAAAGACATCCTGGTGAATTCCCAGCTCATCGGTATGGAGATCCAGTCCATGCTGCCGGACGAGCGGCCGGAGACAACGGAAGGGTATGAAGGCTTCTTCCATCTGATGGCTTTTAACGGAAATACGGAGAAGACGCAGATGCGCTATTTAGTCCGTGAACACAACAGCGAGAAGTTTAAAAAGCGTCATGAGACGCTGCGCCGGATCCAGGAAGAAATGAACAAGAAGTACGGCGAGGGAACGGTAGAGCTGGAGATTGTGGAGTCTTACTACAATATGAGAGAGAAGATCGAGCCCTGTATGCATCTGGTGGACACTGCCAGGAAGGCCATTGAAAAAGCAGGACTTACGCCGGATGTATCTCCGGTGCGCGGCGGTACGGACGGAGCGAGACTCAGCTTCAAAGGCCTGCCCTGCCCGAACCTTGGAACCGGCGGCTCTGCATTCCATGGCCCCTTTGAACACATTACAGTGGAGGGGATGGATCTGGTAGTGGGCATTGTCAGGGATATCCTGAAGAGTTACGCTGCATATAAGGAGAAATAGATATGGAAATGTATAGAGAAGATATACAGGGACTGCTCTCTTTTCTGGCGGACAGTCCCACTGCTTTCCACACGGTGGACAATTTTGCCCGCATGCTTAGAGAGCATGGCTTCCAGCTGCTTTCAGAACGGGAGGGCTGGAATATCCAACCAGGCGGGGCATACTATACCGTGCGAAACGGATCTAGCATCATTGCTTTCCGGATCGGATCCTCGCTGGAGGATTACAGTTTTAAGATTGCGGTGTCCCACAGTGATTTTCCCACATTCAAGCTGAAGGAGAAAGCGGAGCTTTCGGTAAAGGATCACTATGTGAAGCTCAACACAGAAGGGTATGGGAGTATCCTGTGTACCACCTGGATGGACAGGCCTCTTTCACTGGCCGGGCGCGCCATCCTGCGGGATAAGGATGGTTTCCGGGAGGCGCTTGTGAAGATCGACCGGGATCTGGTGCTGATCCCAAGCGTGGCCATCCACATGAACCGGGAGGTTAACGAGAAGTGCGCCATTAACAGGCAGGTGGATATGCTCCCGTTATTTGCGGGGAAAGCCTCTGATATGGAAGGGGCTGTAAGGCAGATGGTGGCAGAGGAGCTGGGGACAGGACCGGAAGAGATCATGGGGATGGATCTTTATCTCTACAACCGGATGAGACCTTCCATCTGGGGGAGAGAAGGCGAGTTTATCTCAGCGCCTCATCTGGATGACCTGCAGAGCGCTTACACATCTTTTGCCGGATTCCTGAAAGGGGCTGACCAGCGCGCGGTCAATGTGTTTGCCTGCTTTGACAATGAGGAAGTGGGATCTAATACGAAACAAGGCGCCGGATCTACGTTCCTTAAGGATGTGCTGGATCGGATCAATGACGGCCTGGGGAAAACGGCGGAAGAACTGCGCTGCGCAGTGGCTTCCAGCTTCATGGTCAGCTGCGATAACGCCCACGCGGTACATCCGAACCATCCGGAGAAGACGGATGAGAATAATTGTGTCTATCTGAATGAGGGTGTGGTTGTGAAGTCCCATGCCGGGCAGCAGTATACAAGTGATGCGGTCAGTATCGCCTTGTGGAAGGGGATCTGTGAAAAGGCAGGGATCCCGGTTCAGTTCTTTGCCAATCGCTCTGATATGCGAGGCGGCAGTACCCTGGGCAATATCGCCATGTCCCAGGTGTCCATGAATGCAGTGGATATCGGACTTCCCCAGCTTTCTATGCACTCAGCCTATGAGACGGCAGGCGCGCGGGACTGCGCCTATATGATCCGGGCTGTCAAAGCGTTCTTTGACAGCGGGATCCGTGAATATACGATTCGCCGGTAAGAAACTGACAGTCGATGACGCAGATCTCGCTCTTGGTCCCTACCCGCATGTTGGGCCCGAATACTCCTACACCGGAGGTGACGATGCTGTGCATTCCGTCCTTTTCCAGGTAACCACAGGAGTTTTCCCACACCATGCTTACGATCAGATTGGCGGGGAAGAGCTGTCCGTCGTGGGTGTGGCCGGAGAGATCCAGGTCTGCCCCTGCCGCAGCCAGTTCGGAAAGTTCGTCCGGCTCGTGATCCAGGACCAGGATGGGTTTCGTCTGATCCAGGCCTTCTGTCAGCTGCTGGGGCGTCATGCGCTTCTGGATCCCCCGTCCCGGCCGTTCCCGGTCCGCCCGGCCAATGAGATAGAAGGCGTCGTCGATCAGCAGGGTTTCATCCTGCATAAGCTGAATATTGGAATCTGCAAGGAAAGCGTCCATCCGCGGGTCGCTTTCCTTTTTTTCGTCTGAGGGGAAGGTGAAGCCGGCCAGGATCTTCTCCTGGATGTCGTGGTTGCCGTAGCAGGCGTAAGTACCGTACCGGCTCCTGATCTGGCGCAGGGTGGCGGAGATGGTCTCCGGGTCCTCTACCGCGTCAAAATCATTGTCGAAGAAATCTCCGGCGATCACCACCAGATCCGGGTCTGCGGCGTTGATCTTCTCAACCATCCGCTTCATCTGGTCATTTCCCATGTTGTAGCCAAGATGCAGGTCCGCCGCCAGGACGATCCGCAGGGAGGAAAGATCCTGACAGGATTTGTCCACCGTCACCTCATAATGGGTGGTGCGGATATTGCGGGCGTTAACATAGCCCAGGACGGACAGGGAGAGGATCAGGAGAATGCAAAAAGCCCCGGAGGTGACGAAGACCTTCCGGGAGGACAGTTTCTCCTTTGGCACCTTCACCAGATATTTTAATACCAGGCGGATCAGATCCGCCGCCGCGACGATCAGCAGGATGTAACAGCAGCTTCCGAACCACAGGTTGGAGAGGGCGTAGAGCCACCGGGCAGGCCACAGGAAGGCCAGCAGGATGGACAGGGCCAGGAAGGCGTAGAGGAAGAGCACAACGCCCCGCAGCAGTGGTTTTTGAAAATACCGGGTACAGGAAGACATCCACCGGATCAGCCAGCGGAAGATATAGAAATTAAATAACAGGTAAAAGGGCGCCAGAAAAACAGCCAGCATATAGAACCTCCTTTATCAGCCGTAAAAATCGATCACTGGGATTGTAACATATTCAGGCATAAATGAAAACCCGCGTCATATATTGATGTAGAAAGAGGTGGACAAAGATGAAGGAGAAGCAGATCTTAAATGTCCTGCCGGGGACAGTCCGGCGCCAGGTGGAAAGAGAGGAACTTCGTTATGATCTTCTCCAGGAGATCCGCCTGAGAGTAGGACAGCCGCTGATCCTGATCTACCGGGGAGAAGAGAGGATCCCGGGACAGAAGCGGGGCAGGCCCTATCAGGTAACCCGGGAGGATATCCGGGAAATGCTGGAGTATGTGAGCAATTATTCCCTGTATGCATACGAGGAAGAGATGCGGCAGGGATTTATCACTATTGAAGGAGGACACAGGATCGGAATGGCAGGACAGGCAATCATGGAAGAAGGAAAAGTGAAGAATCTGAGGTACATTTCCTCTGTCAACGTCCGTCTGTCCCATGAAGTGCTGGGGTGCGCGGATCCGGTTTTTCCCCATATCACGGCGAATAAGCGGCTTTTCCACACATTGATCGTGTCTCCGCCCCGCTGCGGCAAGACCACCCTTCTAAGAGATATTGTGCGGCAGGTCTCCGGGGGCAATCAATATGTCAGAGGCATGTCGGTGGGGGTGGTGGACGAACGCTCTGAGATCGGCGGCTGCTACCAGGGAGTGGCCCAGAATCATCTGGGGATGCGCACCGATATCCTGGACGCCTGCCCGAAAGCGGAGGGAATGCTGATGCTGATCCGTTCCATGGGACCCCAGGTGATCGCGGTGGACGAGATCGGCACGGGGGAAGATGTACATGCCATCGAGTATGCCATGCACTGCGGCTGCAAGATGCTGGTGACGGTTCACGGGGAATCCATGGAGGAGCTGAAGAAGAAGCCCCTCTTTGGAGAGATGATCGCGAAGAAGCGGTTTGAGCGGTACATTGTCCTTGGCCGTAAGACGCGGGTGGGGGAGGTGAAGGGGGTCTACGATGCCCGGGGCACTCTTCTCTATGTGGAAGGGAGCCTGCCGTGATCCGGCTTGCCGGGGCGGCGCTGGTAGTGGGGGCAGCGGCGCTGATGGGAGAAGTGAAGGCAGGAGAGGTCCGGGAACAATATACCCGGCTGCTGGGCCTGCAGCGGGTGATCTGTTCCCTTCAGGGGGAGATGGGTTATGCCAGGTCCCATCTGGGAGAGATCTTCGCCCGGATCGGCGCGCAGGAGGAAGAGCCTTACAAAAGCTGGCTCCTGGAGCTGAGCCGGGAACTGGAGCGGCGAAAAAGCGGGACCTTCCACAGGATCTGGGAGGAAAGCATTAAGAGACATCTTAAAGACATCCGTCTTCCGACAAGAGAACTGGACCGGCTGAAAAGCCTGGGACTGGAGCTTGGAAGCGCAGATCTGAAACTGCAGCTTCGCACCATGGAGCTCTATCTGGAGCAGCTTACCAGAACCCTGGAAGAAACGAGAGAAGAGATGAGGACCAGGGTAAGGCTGTGCCGGTGCCTTGGCGTGATGGGCGGGATATTTGTGGCAGTCCTGCTGTTGTAAGAGGAGGCGTTCATGAGTGTAAACCTGATATTTAAGATCGCGGCGGTGGGGATCCTGGTCTCTGTACTGAGCCAGGTGCTCAAACACAGCGGCCGGGAGGAGCAGGCATTTCTGACAAGCCTTGCCGGGCTTTTACTGGTGTTGTTCTGGATCGTGCCCTATATCTATGACCTGTTCCAGGCGATCCAGAGTCTGTTTTCCCTGTAGAAGGACCGGGTGTAAAGAGAAACGATGGAAAAGGGGGCGGACAGGATATGAGTATCATACAGGCAGGGATCCTTGGCGTGGCCGGTGTTCTCCTGGCCGTTCAGTTCAAGGGAGGGAAAGCAGAATACGGGATCTACATCAGTGTGGCTTTAAGTATTCTGATCTTCCTGGGGATCCTGGGACAGCTTCAGGTGATCACAGAAGCCATCGCAAGGATCGGCGGATATATCCGTCTGGACGGGGCCTATATAGGGACGCTGATCAAGATGCTGGGGGTCACCTATATCGCCGAGTTTTCTTCCGGGATCTGCAGGGACGCCGGATATCAGACCATTGC
Organism: Massilistercora timonensis; assembly: GCF_048354975.1. Classification (NCBI taxonomy): domain Bacteria; kingdom Bacillati; phylum Bacillota; class Clostridia; order Eubacteriales; genus Massilistercora; species Massilistercora timonensis. Next base: position 13,525 of record NZ_DBGCJQ010000012.1, read on the forward strand.
CCAGCAGATCGAGATCTTCGGGAAGCTTACGATCCTGGTCTTAAGTCTGCCGGTGCTTCTGGCCCTGCTGGAGACCATCGGGGAGTTCCTGTCATGAGGGGGAGGAGGCTCTGGCTGTTTTTTCTTGTGCTTCTTGTGGCCTTTTTGTGCCGGGGGGCGTCCGCCCGGGCCATGGAGCCGGAGGAACTGGAAGAGGAGCAGCTGGAACAATATGATTATGGCGAGATCGACGAGGCTTTGGAGGAATTGTTCCCGGAGGAGCGGCTGGATTTCGGGGAGACGCTGGGGGAGGTGCTGTCGGGGGACGTGGCTGTTTCTGCCGGCCTTCTCAACAGGCTGGTGTATGACCAGTTTTTTTACGCCCTGGGAAGCTGCCGGGAGAATCTGGGACACATTCTTCTGATCGCTGTGATTGCCGCGGTGTTTTCCAACTTCTCCGGAGTGTTCCAGAGCCGGCAGATCTCGGAGATCAGCTTCTATCTCCTTTACCTTCTTCTGGTGGCTCTGTGCCTTAATTCCTTCCAGGCGGTGCTGGACTGGGTGGGAGAGGGAGTGGAAGCCCTGACCACATTCATGGGGGTCTTCTGCCCGGTCTATTTCCTGGCGGTGGCAGTGGCCAAGGGGAGTGTGACGGCGGTGGCCTTCTACAACCTGGTGCTTTTCCTGATCTACCTGGCCCAGATGGTGATCGCAGGATTTCTGCTGCCGGTGATCCACATCTACTTTATTGTCCAGGTGCTGAATTTCCTCTCCAGGGAGGATTATTTAAGCAAGCTGGCAGGGGTCCTGCACATGGGAGTGTCCTGGGCCTTGAAGACGGTGCTGGCCTGTGTGGTGGGGCTCAACGTGATCCAGGGCCTGATAAGCCCGGCGGTGGACTCGGTAAAACGAAGCGCCCTGACCCGCGGGGTGGAAGCGATCCCGGGGGTGGGGGACGCCATCGGCGGAGTCACGGAAGTGGCCCTTGGGACAGCGGTGCTGGTGAAAAACGGCATCGGGGTGACCGGGGCGGTGATCTGCGTGGCTCTCTGTGTGGTGCCCCTTGTCCAGATCGGTTGTATCGCCCTTCTCTATAAACTGGCGGCGGCCCTGATCCAGCCGGTGTCAGACCAGCGGGTGGCAGGGTGCATCGAAAGTGTGGGCGACGGGTGCCGGCTTTTGATGCGGGTGGTGTTCACCACCGGACTTTTGTTCCTTCTGACCATTGTGGTGGTGGCGGCTCTGACCAGCCTGTGAGGAAAGGAGAGGAGAAAAGATGTTTGCCTATCTGTATGAATGGATCCGCAATGTGGCCTTCTACCTGGTGCTGGTGACGGCGCTCCTCCATGTGCTGCCCCGGTCCGGCTATCAGAAATATATCCGGTTTTTCACCGGGCTGGTGCTGATCCTTTTAGTCCTGGCGCCGGTGCTTAAGCTGTTCCAGATGGAAGAGGAGCTGCGGGATGCATACCGGGACGATTCCTGGCTGGAACAGTTGGAAGAGATCAAGGGAGTGGAGGAGATTCAGGTTGGAGATCATTGAGAAACTGAGGCAGAAGAAGTGGAAGAAGGATCAGATCCTGATCCTGTTCCTGGCAGGCGTCCTTTTGCTGGTCATCGCGCTGCCGGTTCGGGAACCAGAAGAGAAGGGGGAAGGGCAGGGGGCACAAAACATGCAGATCTCTTCTTCCGGGGACAGAGATTATGCCGGGTACCTGGAAGGGCGGCTGGAGGAAGTGCTCTCTCAGATGGCGGGAGCCGGGGATGTGACGGCCATGGTCACTTTAGCTTCCTCCGGGGAGAAGGTGGTGGAAAAGGATCTGGAGAAGGGGTCTGAGACGGTGACAGAATCTGACGGCCAGGGCGGGACCCGGACCACCGGAAGCGCCACCAGCGCCCAGACCGCCGTTTATGCAGAGTCAGAGGGACAGGGGCAGCAGCCCTATGTGAGCAAGGAGATGGCGCCGGAAGTGGAAGGGGTGGTGATCCTGGCTCAGGGCGGGGACGACCCGGTGGTAGAACAAGAGATTACCCAGGCGGTTCAGGCATTATTCGGGATAGACACGCATAAGATTAGGATAATGAAGAAGCAATAAATCTATGGCCAGGAGGGAAGAGAAAGAGTGAAACGGATATTTAAGAAGAATCAGATCATCATCGCGGCGCTGGCGGTTATGATCGCAGCGGCGGGATACCTGAATTATTCCGGGAGACTGTTTTCCGGGGAGGACGACGCCCAGGAGGCGAACGCGGACCTGGCAAGCCAGGAGCTTCTGGACATCTCTGAGGAAGATCTGGCAAGCGCTTCCGGGGATATTGAGAGCCAGGATTCCGAGGCGGAAGACGGGAGCGTAGAGGGAACGCCTGGCGAGGCAGTGCTGACCAGCGGGGAAGTAAGCGGGGTGGTGGCGGAAGCCAAGGTGACCCGGGAGCAGGTGCGGGCGAAGAACAAGGAATCCCTGCTGGAGATCATCGACAACGAGAACTTAAGCGATGAGCAGAAGCAGGAGGCGGTGAACCAGATGGTGGCCATGACGGAGATCGCCGAGAAGGAAGCGGCGGCGGAGACTCTGCTTGCTTCCAAAGGCTTCAGCGAAGCAGTGGTAAGCCTTACAGATGAGTCGGCGGACGTGGTGGTGAACGCGGCGGAGTTAAGCGATGCCAACCGGGCCCAGATCGAGGATATCGTGACCCGCAAGACCGGGGTGGCGGCGGAGAATGTGGTGATCACGCCGGTGAACGCACAGGGAGAAGAAGCAAAATAGTTTTGGTTGAGGAACAAAGGCGCTTGTGCTATACTGTTTAAAGTGCGTTTAGAATGGATATCATATGGGTAGGAGTGTACGGTTATGGATCAGATAAAAAGCGAACTGAAAAACCAGATTGAAAAGCGGCGGACCTTTGCCATCATTTCCCATCCGGATGCGGGAAAGACCACGCTGACGGAGAAGTTTCTGCTGTACGGCGGCGCCATCAACCAGGCAGGAAGCGTGAAGGGCAAGGCGACCGCCCGCCACGCGGTGTCGGACTGGATGGAGATCGAGAAGGAACGAGGGATCTCGGTTACTTCTTCCGTGCTCCAGTTCAACTACGGGGGATACTGCATCAATATCCTGGACACTCCGGGACATCAGGATTTCTCCGAGGATACTTACCGGACGCTGATGGCGGCGGATTCGGCGGTGATGGTCATCGACGCCTCCAAGGGTGTGGAGGCCCAGACCCGCAAATTATTCAAAGTATGTACCATGCGCCACATTCCCATTTTCACCTTCATCAACAAGATGGACCGGGAGGCTATGGATACCTTTGAACTTCTGGACGATATTGAGACAGAGCTGGGGATCGCTACCTGCCCCATCAACTGGCCCATCGGCTCGGGCAAAGAGTTCCGGGGCGTGTACGACCGGGAGACCAGGCAGGTGGAGATCTTCTCCGATACCCACAAGGGAACTACCCAGGGAGAAGTGAAGAAAGTGGACATCAATGATCCGGAGATCTCCTGGCTCATCACCGACTCCCAGCGGGTCCAGCTGGAGGAGGAGATCGAACTGCAGGATGGGGCAGGGGCAGCCTTTGACCAGGAACTGGTAAGTAAGGGAAAGCTGTCCCCGGTCTTCTTTGGGTCGGCGCTTACCAATTTCGGTGTGGAGACCTTCCTGCAGCATTTCCTTAAGATGACCACATCCCCCCTTCCCCGGATGTCGGACAAGGGGCTTATCGATCCTATGGAAGAACCGGATTTCTCCGCTTTTGTCTTCAAGATCCAGGCCAATATGAACAAGGCCCACCGGGACCGGATCGCCTTCATGCGCATCTGCTCCGGCGAGTTCGAGGCAGGCATGGATGTATGGCATATGCAGGGAGGCAAGAAGGTGCGCCTCTCCCAGCCCCAGCAGCTGATGGCCAGCGAGCGGAAGCTGGTGGAGCGGGCCTGCGCCGGGGACATTATTGGGGTGTTTGATCCGGGAATCTTCTCCATCGGAGATACGTTGACCGCCAGCGGGGACCGGTTTGCCTATGAGGGGATCCCCACCTTCGCGCCGGAGCATTTCGCCAGAGTCCGGCAGGTGGATACCATGAAGCGGAAGCAGTTCATCAAGGGCATCAGCCAGATCGCCCAGGAGGGCGCCATCCAGATCTTCCAGGAATACAATACCGGCATGGAGGAGATCATCGTGGGCGTTGTGGGCGTGCTCCAGTTTGATGTGCTGAAGTACCGGTTGGAAAATGAATATAAAGTGGAGATCCGGCTGGATAATCTGCCCTATGAGTACATCCGGTGGATCGGCAACGAGGAGATCGATATGGACAGGCTTACCGGCACTTCAGATATGAAGAAGGTAAAGGATCTGAAAGGGCGTCCCCTTCTTCTGTTTGTCAACGAGTGGAGCATCCGGATGACCCAGGAGCGTAATGATGGGCTGATACTGGAAGAATTCGGCAGATAGCTTGTAAACACAGGGCAAATTTGATATAATTACAAGAAGTGTAAAACCAGACAGGAGGTTACCGCAATGGGAAAAGAAGAAAGAAACGCATATACGATAAAGACGGACGAGAATCTTGGAGAGGTTAAGATCGCGGACGAAGTGGTGGCCATCATCGCAGGCCTTGCGGCGATGGAGGTAGAAGGTGTAGCTTCCATGGCGGGGAACGCCACCCGTGAACTGATCAGCAAGTTGGGGATGAAGTCCCTGTCCAAGGGCGTCAAAGTGGATGTGCTGGAGGGGATCGTGACCGTATCTCTGGCGCTGAACCTGAAGTACGGCTACCAGATCAAGGACATCACCAGCCAGGTGCAGGAGAAGGTGAAGGCGGCCATTGAGAACATGACCGGCCTGGAAGTGGCTGATGTAAATATCCGCGTCGCCGGAGTGGACGTGCCGGAGGAAGCATAAGTGAAGCGGACAGAACTAAGAGAGCATATCTTCAAGATGATCTTTGGACTGGAGTTTAACGAAGAGACGGAGATGCCCGAGCAGATGCGGCTTTATTTCGATCAGCTTGAAGACGCCAGAGAAGAAGACTTGGAATACATTCAGACAAAGGCAGAGAAGATCGCCGGGAAGACAGAAGAGATCGACGCTTTGATCAACGCCCATACCAAAGGCTGGAAGACCAGCCGGATGAACAAGGTGGATCTTACCATCTTAAGGCTGGCCGTCTATGAGATGAAGTGGGATGAGGACGTGCCGGTGGGCGTGGCCATCGACGAGGCTGTGGAGCTGGCGAAAAAATACAGTGGTTCTGACGGGCCTTCGTTTGTCAACGGAGTGCTGGCCAAACTGACGGAGTAAATTCGGGGTGGACCATGGCGCAGAATGTCTATACGGTAAAGCAGGTCAATGCCTACATCAAGAATATGTTCACGCAGGACTATATGCTTGGCCGGATCTATGTCAAGGGCGAGGTGTCCAACTGTAAGTACCACACCTCGGGCCATATATATTTCTCACTGAAAGATGAGTCTGGAACGATTGCCTGTGTCATGTTCGCCGGGCAGCGCGGCGGACTCTCTTTTCGTATGCAGGAAGGGCAGCAGGTGATCGTGTTCGGCGGGGTGAGCGTCTATGAGAGGAGCGGTTCCTATCAGCTCTATGCAAGAGAGATCCGCCTTGACGGGGAAGGGATCCTCTTCGAACGGTTCCAGGCGCTGAAGCGGGAACTGGAAGAGATGGGGATGTTCGCTCCTGAGTACAAGAAGCCCATCCCGGCCTACGCCTCCAGGATCGGCGTGGTGACCGCGCCCACCGGGGCGGCGGTTCGTGACATTATCAATGTCTCCCGGCGGAGGAATCCATATGTGCAGTTGATCCTGTATCCGGCCCAGGTGCAGGGGGAAGGGGCCAAAGAAAGCATCGTCCGGGGCATCGCCATGCTGGACCGGATGGGGGTGGACGTGATCATCGTGGGAAGAGGCGGCGGATCCATGGAAGATCTGTGGGCCTTCAATGAGGAAGAGGTGGCCCGGGCCATCTTTGACTGCTCTACGCCGGTGATCTCGGCGGTGGGCCATGAGACGGACACCACTATCTCAGATTTTGTGGCGGATCTGCGGGCGCCTACCCCTTCCGCGGCGGCGGAGCTTGCGGTCTATGATCTGGGAATGACCATGGAGCGGATGCGGGAGCTGGAAGGAAGGATGGGGCGGATCCTCAGACAGAGGGTGGAACTGTGGAGGAGCCGGCTTAAGGCAGAGGCCATCCGGCTGGAGCATCTCCATCCCAGAACGAGGATCGCGGACTACCGGCAGCGGCTGATGGATCTGGAGGATCAGATGAGGACCAGGGCGTGCAGGACGCTTCTTGTGACCCGCCACCGAATGGAACTGTATGTAGAGCGGATGAAGGCGCTGTCCCCGCTGGAGAAGCTGAATCAGGGATATGCCTATGTCCGGACGCAAGACGGAAAGGCGCTGAGAAGTATTCATAAGACCCGGCAGGGAGACGTGCTGGAGATCTGTGTGACAGACGGCAGCATCCGGGCGGAAGTCCTGGAGAAGAAGGAGGAGCACCGTGGCTGAGAAGAACGAAGAAATGAAACAGGAAGAGACGCTGGACCAGACCTTTGGACGCCTGGAGGAACTGGTGGGCAGGATGGAGGCGGAAGACATCTCTCTGGAGGAGAGCTTCGCCCTCTACCACAAGGGAATGGACCTGTTGAAGTCCTGTAACGATAAGATTGATAAGATTGAGAAGAAAATGCTGATATTGGATGAAGAAGGAGAGACCCATGAGTTCGAACAGTGATTTTGGAAGGCAGCAAAAGGAGAAGGTGCAGGAGATCGAGGAGATCCTGCAGACCTTTCTTCCTGCGGAAGAGGGATACCAGAAGGGGATCATGGAGGCCATGAACTACAGCCTTATGGCAGGAGGCAAACGGCTGCGTCCCATGCTGATGCAGGAGACCCACCGGCTGTTCGGCGGGGATTCCCCTGCCCTTGCGCCTTTTATGGCGGCCATGGAGATGATACATACCTATTCCCTGGTGCATGATGACCTTCCGGCCATGGATAACGACGATTACCGCAGGGGCAGGCTGACCACCTGGAGAGTCTACGGAGAGGATATGGGGATCCTTGCCGGGGACGCTCTTTTGAACTATGCTTTTGAGACGGCCTTTCAGGCATTTTCCCTGGCTCCGGAGGAGACCTCTTCCATCGGGAGAGCCCTGCAGGTGCTGGGAGAGAAAGCGGGGATCCGCGGGATGATCGGCGGTCAGGTCATTGATGTGGGCAAGACCGGCCAGGCGGTGGAGAAGGAAGTGCTGGACACTATCTATGAACTGAAGACCGGGGCGCTTATCGAGGCGTCCATGATGGTGGGCGCCATCCTGGCAGGCGCATCCGAAGAGGAGATAAAGACGGTGGAAAAGATCGCTTCCTGCGTGGGACTGGCCTTCCAGATCCAGGACGATATCCTGGATGTGACCAGCACCCCGGAAGTGCTTGGCAAGCCGGTGCACAGTGACGAGAAAAATGAGAAGACCACTTATGTGACGCTGATGGGAGCCGGTGAGGCGGCCAGGATCGTGGAGGAGCGCTCCAATGAGGCCATCCGGCTTCTTAACACCCTTCCGGGGGAGAATCCCTATCTTGCGCAGCTTTTGGTACAGCTGATCCACAGGGACCGATAAAAAGGAGTGTCTGATATGCTGGAGCGGATACAAAAGGAAAATGATATCAAGAACTTAAGCGGGGAAGAACTGGAGATCCTTGCAGAGGAGATCCGGCAGTTCCTGGTGGAGAAGGTGAGCAGGACCGGAGGGCATCTGGCCTCCAACCTGGGTGTGGTGGAGCTGACCATGGCCCTTCATCTGATGTTCGACCTTCCCCAGGATAAGATCATCTGGGATGTGGGACATCAATCCTACACCCACAAGCTTCTCACCGGGAGAAAAGAGGGGTTTGACGACCTGCGGCGCTACGGGGGGATGAGCGGGTTCCCCAAGCGCAAGGAAAGCCCCTGCGACGCTTTTGATACCGGACACAGTTCTACTTCCATCTCAGCCGGGCTGGGACTTGTGGCTGCCCGGGATCTTAAGGGAGAGGACTACCGGGTCATCTCTGTGATCGGGGACGGCTCTCTGACCGGGGGAATGGCTTATGAAGCTCTTAATAACGCCGCTCATCTGAAGACGAATTTTATCATTGTACTCAATGACAACCATATGTCTATCTCAGAAAATGTGGGGGGGATGTCCCGGTATCTGGCCAAACTGCGGACGGCGGATATCTACACCGGCCTTAAGAAAGGCGTGACCAATACCCTTCACAGCATCCCGGTGATCGGGGATCCTCTCATCGAGAAGATCCGCAAGACCAAGAGCAGTATTAAGCAGCTGGTGGTGCCGGGAATGTTTTTCGAAGACATGGGGATCACTTACCTGGGACCTGTGCCGGGACATAACCTGTCCCTTTTGTGCCGGGCCCTTCGGGAGGCCAGCAAGATCGACGGTCCGGTGCTCCTTCATGTGCTGACCCGGAAGGGCAAGGGGTACGCCCCTGCGGAGCAGGCGCCGGACAAGTTCCACGGTATCGGCCCCTTCGATATAGCCACCGGGGAAGTCTGTTCTTCGGGAGAGAAAAAAGACAGCTACACAGATGTGTTTGGCAAGGTCCTGTGCGATGAGGCCAGAAGGGATCCGAAGATCGCGGCCATCACCGCGGCTATGGCGGACGGCACCGGGCTGTCCCGGTTCCGCCGGATGTTCCCGGATCGATTCTTTGACGTGGGGATCGCGGAGGAACATGCAGTGACCTTTGCCGCCGGGCTGGCGGCGGGAGGGATGAAGCCGGTGTTCGCCGTCTATTCCTCCTTCCTGCAAAGAGGCTATGACCAGCTGATCCATGACGTGGGCCTGCAGAACCTGCCGGTGGTGCTGGCAGTGGACCGGGCCGGGCTGGTGGGAAGCGACGGGGAGACCCATCAGGGGATCTTCGACCTGTCCTACCTGGGAAGCATTCCTAATATGACCATCCTGTCCCCCAAGAACAAGTGGGAACTGGCGGACATGCTCAGATTCGCCCTGGCTTTTGAAGGGCCTGTGGCGCTGCGCTATCCCAGAGGGACTGCGTACGACGGATACCGGGAGTTCCGGGCGCCGGTGGTCTATGGAAAGAGCGAGATGATCCGGGAAGAGAAAGACATCGCTCTGGTAAGCGTGGGACACATGTTTGAGACAGCTGCGGCGGTGCGGGACATGCTGAAGGAGAAAGGATATTCCTGTACCCTTGTGAACGCCCGGTTTGTGAAGCCCCTGGATGAGGAGATGTTTGTGGAACTTTCCAGGACCCATGACCTGATCGGGGTGATCGAGGAGAATGTGCCCTGTGGAAGCTTTGGGGAGCGGGTCCTTGCGTTTGCATGTAAGCGCGGCCTTAAGGCCAGGATCCTGCCTTTGTCTCTGCCGGATGATTATGTGGAGCACGGCAGTGTGGAGATCCTGCGCCGGGAGACAGGGCTTGATCCGGAATCCCTGACAAAGCGGATCCTGGAAGCATATAAGGAGTTATAGAAGATGAAAGAACGTTTGGATGTACTGCTGGTGAAGCGGAATCTGGCAGCCTCCCGGGAGAAGGCCAAGGCGGTGATCATGGCCGGGAACGTCTATGTGGACGGCCAGAAGGAAGACAAACCGGGGACAACCTTCAAAGAAGAATGCAAGATCGAGGTGCGGGGGCATACCCTTCCCTATGTGAGCCGGGGAGGGCTGAAACTGGAGAAGGCCCTGAACCATTTTGATCTTTCGGTGGAGGGGAAGGTGTGCACCGACGTGGGTTCCTCCACCGGCGGGTTCACGGACTGTATGCTCCAGAACGGGGCCAGGAAGGTTTACGCCATCGATGTGGGGAGAGGCCAGCTGGACTGGAAGCTGCGCCAGGACGACCGGGTGGTGTGCATGGAGAAGACCAACATCCGCTATGTGACGCCGGAAGACATCGGGGAGCCGGTAGAATTTTCCTCCATCGACGTTTCCTTTATCTCCCTGACTAAAGTGCTGCTGCCCATCCGGGAGTATCTCACCGGGGACGGTGAGATCGTGGCGCTGATCAAGCCTCAGTTTGAGGCGGGCCGGGAGAAGGTGGGGAAGAAGGGCGTGGTGCGCGAGCCTGCCACCCACCGGGAAGTGATCCAGAAAGTGGCGGATTACGCCTGCTCCATCGGCTTTGACGTACTGGAGCTGGAATTTTCCCCCATCCGGGGACCGGAGGGGAACATCGAATATCTGGTCCATCTGAAGAAATGCGGCAGAGAGACCGGGACACAGGCCGGGAATGTAGACATCCGGGGGACGGTGGAGCAGGCCTTCACCGCATTGGCCAAAGAATAGGGAGAGAGACATGGAACATTTTCTGATCGTGACAAATGACGGAAAGGACGCGGACGGCCGTGTGACGGCAAAAGTGAAGCAGCTTCTTACCGACGCGGGAAAGACCTGCGTTCTCTGTGAGAAGGACGGGGACAAGAAGATCATCCGGGAGAAGATCCCTGAGAAGATCGACTGCGCCGTGGTCATCGGCGGGGATGGAAGCCTTATCGAGGTGGCCCGGTTCCTGCACGGAAGGAATATCCCGGTGCTGGGGATCAACATGGGGACGCTTGGGTATCTCACCGAGGTGGAAGTCAACCACATCGAGGACGCCTTCGCCCAGATCCTTGAGGGGGATTATACCCTGGAAGACCGGATGATGCTGGAGGGAACCCTTCAGGACGGAAGGAAGGATATTTCCTTAAATGATATCGTGGTATCCAGGAAGACGGAGATCCGGCTGATCCATTTCCGGATCTATGTGAACGGGGAGCTTCTGAATACCTACGAGGCGGATGGCGTGATCATTTCCACGCCCACCGGCTCCACGGCATATAATCTGTCCGCCGGAGGGCCTATCGTAGAACCCACGGCATCCATGATCGTGATCACTCCCATCTGTCCCCACGCGCTGAACACCAGCAGTATCGTGCTCTCTGCAGAGGACGAGATCGTGATCGAGATCGCAGAGGGACGCCATGACGCGGTGGAAGAAGCCATGGTGGCCTTCGACGGGGCGGACACCCTGCCGCTGGTGACAGGAGACAGAGTAACCATTCGAAGAGCCGGAGCTTCCACCAGGCTCATGCGCCTTAGCAGGATCAGTTTTCTGGAGATGCTGCGCAGAAAGATGAAAGGAAATTAGGACATGAAAGTAAACCGACACGCAAAGATCATCGAACTGATCAACAAACACCAGATCGAGACCCAGGAAGAGCTGGCGGCCTATCTGAATCAGGAAGGATTCAAGGTGACCCAGGCTACCGTGTCCCGGGATATCCGGGATCTGAAGCTGACCAAGGTGCCGGCGGAAGACGGCAAACAGTTCTATGCAGTCCACCAGAGCGGAGACGGGGAAATGGGCGAGAAATACATCCGGGTGCTCCGGGAAGGATTCCTGTCCATGGATATGGCCCAGAATATCCTGGTGATCAAGACGGTAACCGGGATGGCCAACGCGGTCTGCGTGGCCATTGACGCCATGAACTGGCCGGAGGTGGTGGGAAGCATCGCCGGGGACGACACCATCATGTGCGCCATCCGCAGTGTGGAGGATACCATAAAGGTGATGGATAAGATCGGCAAGATCGTCTGACGGGAGGCAGTATGTTACGGAGTTTACATGTGAAGAATCTGGCCCTCATCGATGAGATCGAAGTAGAGTTCGGCGAGGGCCTGAATATCCTGACCGGTGAGACCGGGGCGGGCAAGTCCATCATCCTGGGGTCTGTGAATCTGGCCCTGGGCGGCAGATATACCAGGGACATCATCCGCGACGGGGCGGATTACGGGTTTGTAGAACTTACCTTTGAGATCCGGGATCCCGGGCAGATCGAGAGACTTAAAGCCCTGGATGTATTTCCGGAGGAAGGGATGGTGGTCTTAAGCCGCCGGCTGATGGAAGGCAGGAGTGTGAGCAGGATCAACGGGGAGACGGTGACCATGGGACTTCTGCGGGAAGTGTCCGCCGTCCTCATCGACATCCACGGCCAGCATGAACATCAGTCTCTGCTGTATAAGAAAAACCATCTGGAGATCCTGGATGCCTTCGCTCGGGAGGAAGGGGCCGGCTGCCGGCAGGCAGTGCAGGAAGCCTACCGGGATTACCGGGCCTGTGAGAAAGAGCTGGAGGAAGTCTCTATGGACGAGTCCCAGCGGGCCAAAGAGATGGCATTTCTGGAATTCGAGGTGGAGGAGATCGAGAAGGCGGCG